>CALXBJ010000122.1 GCA_944386515.1 uncultured Pygmaiobacter sp. | reverse complement strand
GGATTTATGGGTCATGCCGCGGGGCATCTTGGCGTCCGACACCGGGTTCTTGTTCCCGTGCCAGTCCGGATCGTTGATCCAATATTTATAGATCCCATTCAGGACGGTGCGCTGGTTCGAGACGGTCTTTTTTCCTTTGCAGGGAAGAGATGAGAGAAACTTGGTGACCATGTACGGTTCAATCTCGTCCATGCGCTGCTCACCAAAGTATGTGATGGCGCGCCGGATCGCGGGGCGGTAGCTTTTGGCCGTGCCGTGCGGCATCTCGTTGCAGACCATCGTGTCATATGTTATGACGCCATGCGCCAATCCATACACGGCGCTTGCTGAATTTTTATCCTGAAATCAGGTGCGGGCAATCGCATTTTGCCTTTTGGGCGCGGACAGAAAAAGACGGCCCGCAGGATTGCACCGTGTAGGCGGGACAATCTTGCGGACCATCCTTGATTTGAGCGGATTTTTCATACCTGACACGGTACCCTTGCGGGAGGATGCGCGGTTTGGCTTAACCGGGCGCACAAAACTGTGCGCGGGAAAAACAGCGGAAAGTGGCGCAAAACCGGCAGGCAGACATCTCAGGTACAGTCTCAGCGGCGGTAGCAGTATTCGTAGATTGCCCGCTGATAGACGTTCACGACCGACTGGGTGAACTCCTTTTCGCCGTATTTGCGGGTGGTGCCGGAGACTGTGTCGCGCAGGGCCTGTTTTTCGGCGTCCGCCATATCCGCATAGTCGCGGATGATCTTCGCATATTCACCGCTGCTGGTGAAGACATCGCCGTTCTGCCCCTGATGAATCTGGTCGCGGTTGTAGATGTCCAGCCGCTGGACCACATAAAGCCCGCTGGCCATGGCCTCCAGCATCGAGATGCTGTTGATCTCAGAGAGGGAGGCGGTGGTGAAGAGGTCGCAGGCCTGAAAATACGGCGGCAGCAGATCGTGGTCAATCCGGCCCAGCAGCCGGACCTGCCGCTGCAGGCCATGCCGCTCGACCTGTGCGCGGAGCGCGACAGCCTCCGGCCCGTCCCCGACGATAAACAGCTTGAACCGCTCCTCGCCGGCAAAGTTTTCCGCAAACAGGTCGATCAGGACATCAAGGCTCTTCTCCTTGCCAAGGCGACCGACAAACAGCATCGAGACATCCCCCGGGCAGATGCCCAGCTTTTCGCGGGCCTTGTCAATATCTGCGGGGCGGACATTCTCCACCATGAAGTTGCTCAGGTCCACCGTGTTGGGGATGATGTTGATATGGCGCTCAACCCCGCAGCGGCGCAAAAACTCCACGACCTTGGTCGAGGGGCCGATGATCTCGGTCGCGCGGGTCGCAACCCGCCGGAAATACCAGTGTGCGCCGGGCTTGACGACCTTCTGCATCCGCTCGCCGGGCGCAACATAGAACAGATAGTCGTCATACATCGTGTGCAGGGTATAGACCACCGGCTTTTTGAGCTGGCGGGCGCAGAACAGCCCGAACAGGCCCATGGTGAACTCGGTCTGGATGTGGATGATGTCCGGGTTAAAGGCGCGGATGTAGGACAGCCGCCGCAGGTTGAGCGGGTTTGCCACCCCGTAGCCGTAGATTTTTTTGAGGGGGATCGAGGGGCAGTAGAGAATGCCGTCCCGGACATAGTGATGGTCGGCTTTCGGGTCCATTGTGATGATGAGCACCTTGTGGCCCTGCGCCTCAAGCCCGTTTTTCAGCGTCTCGATGTGGGTGACAACCCCGCTGATAAAGGGATAATAGGTTTCGGTAAAGATCGCGACCTTCATATTGGTACACCTCTTTTATTGTTTTTTTGTGTCCGCCCGCATAAAAAGCCCTGCGCGGCGGCTTGACCCGCTGTGCCGCAGATGCGGCGGGGCGGATGGGTGGAAGGTAGTTCCATTATAGCAGACTTGGAATTTCGCGCAAGGCTTTGTGTTGCACTCGGCGCCGACTTTATACTATAATAATGATAATATCAGGGCTGCGGCGGGATCTGTGCGCCGGGCCCGGCCGCAAGGCAGAAATGAGGGCTGTGAAAATGGAGTTTAACGTCAAGCTTTCCAAACTGGTCAAGGACCTTGGTCTTGAGGTTGTTTATACCCCCTGTGCAGTCGAAGAGATCAAGATCCTATCGGCGGATGTCAACCGCCCCGGCCTGTTTCTCGCAGGCTACCAAGAATATTTTGACCCAAAGCGGATCCAGATCTGCGGCAAGGTGGAGATGTCCTATCTGGAGGGGCTGGATGAGAAGGAGCGGACAGAGCGCATCCGCGCGCTGTTTGCGACCAAGCCGGTCACGGTAATCATCACCCGGAGCCTTTATATCTATGACACCATGCTGGAATTTGCGGCCGAGTTCGGGGTGCCGGTGCTCTCCTCGGCGGAGAGTACCTCCCGCCTGATGTCGGATATTATCTCGATCCTCGGGGTCGAGCTTGCGCCCCGCATCACCCGTCATGGCGTGCTGGTCGAGGTCTATGGCGAGGGCATCCTGATCCTCGGCGACAGCGGCGTCGGCAAGAGCGAGACTGCCGTTGAGCTGGTCAAGCGCGGCCACCGCCTCATCGCGGACGACGCGGTCGAGCTGCGCCGGGTTTCCAACCGCACGATTGTGGGCGCATCCCCCGAGAATATCCGCCACTTTATCGAGCTGCGGGGCATCGGCATCATCAATGTGGCCCGGGTTTTCGGCTCCGGCGCGGTCAAGGCGACCGAGCGGGTCGACCTTGTGGTGGAGCTGCAGCACTGGGATAAGAGCAAGAATTACAGCCGCACCGGGCTTGAGAGCGAGACCATCGAACTGATGGGGCTGGAGGTTCCCTACACCGTGATCCCGGTGCATCCGGGCCGGAATCTGGCGGTCATTCTGGAGACGGCCGCCATCTGCAACCGGCAAAAGCGGATGGGATATAACGCCGCGGAAGAGCTGATGGAGAAGCTGGGTCTGGAAAACGACATCAGCGGATAAAACGGCTGCGGAAAGAAAAAATGACATTTGACACGCGCGGCGCATCCCGGCGGGGTGCGCTGTGCGATTTTGTGCGGGGCGATCCGCGGACAGGGAGGAAACGGCATGACGGAATATCAGCAGCTGGCACAGCAGATGGAGCGGGAGGGGATCCCGGTCCTGCTGCAGGAGCCGCTGTGCAGACACACCACCTTTCGCATCGGCGGCCCGGCGGCGCTGTTTTGCCAGCCGCAGTCGCAGCAAGCGCTTGCCCGCGCGCTCGCGCTCTGTCAGGAGGCGGGGGTGCGCAGCTATCTGCTGGGCAACGGCTCGAACACCCTGTTTGCCGATGAGGGGTATGACGGCGCGGTGATTCGGCTGGGCCGGGGCCTTGACGGCATCGAGGCAGGGCCGGACGGAACCCTGACGGCGGGCTGCGGCGCGCTGCTGTCGGCGGTCTGCCGCTTTGCGGCGGAGCGCGGCCTTTCCGGCCTGGAGTTTGCCTACGGCATCCCAGGGTCGGTCGGCGGCGCGGTGTATATGAACGCCGGCGCCTACGGCGGCGAGATGAAGGATGTCCTGTGCCGGGTAGAGGCGCTCGACGGGGAGGGGCAGCCGCGCAGCTTTGCGCGGGAGGAGCTGGGCCTTGATTACCGCACCTCCCGGTTTGAAAAGAAGGGCGGGGTCATCCTCAGCGCACAGTTCACGCTGCGCCCCGCGCCGCGGGATGAGATCGTCGCCCGGATGGAGGAGTTCCTCGCCAGAAGGAACGAAAAGCAGCCGCTGGATAAACCCAGCGCCGGCAGCACCTTCAAGCGGCCGAAGGGCGCGTTTGCCGCGGCGCTGATTGAGCAGTGCGGGCTTAAGGGGTTCCGGGTCGGCGGCGCAGCGGTGAGCGAAAAGCACAGCGGCTTTGTGGTGAACCTCGGCGGCGCGACGGCGCGGGACGTGCTGGCGGTCGCGGATGAGGTCGCGCGGGTGGTACAGGAGCAGACCGGCATCCTGCTGGAAAAGGAGATCCGGGTCGTCCGCTGAGCGGACGCGGCAAAGGGGGAAGAGTGGAATGGGACTGCTGATTGTGAGCGGGCTTTCCGGCGCGGGAAAGTCACAGGCGGTGCACGCGCTGGAGGATATCGGGTATTTTTGCATCGACAACCTCCCGCCGGCGCTGCTGTGCCGCTTTGTCGAGTTCTCGATGCAGAGCGGCAATGAGATCGAAAAGTTGGCTGTTGTGATGGATGTGCGCGGCGGCGAGGAGTACGGCGGTCTGGAGGAGGCGATGGACCAGCTGCGGCAGAGTGGGATCTCTTTCCGCTGCCTTTTCCTCGACGCGCGGGACGAGGTGCTCGAGCGCCGGTATAAGGAGACCCGCCGCACCCACCCGCTGAGCATCAAAAACAAGATCTCCACCGAGGAGGCGATTCGGCGCGAGCGCAGGATGCTGCAGCCGATTGCGGACCGGGCGGACTACAACATCGACACCTCGGTCCTCTCGACCGCGCAGTTGCGCGACCGGATTGTCTCCCTCTTCACCTCGGACAGCCGTCAGGGGATGGCGATCACCGTCGTCTCCTTCGGGTTTAAATACGGCATCCCCAAGGACTCGGACCTTGTCTTTGACGTGCGGTGCCTGCCAAACCCGTTTTACATCCCCGAGCTCAAGCACAAGACCGGGCTCGATGCCGAGGTGTACGACTATGTCATGGGATTTGAGGAATCCCGCGAGCTGCTGCGGCGGATGGAGAGTATGCTTGAGTACGCGCTGCCGCTGTATGTCAAGGAGGGCAAAAGCCAGCTGCTGATTGCGGTGGGCTGCACCGGGGGCAAGCACCGATCGGTGACCTTTGCCCGCAAGCTGTACGATTTTGCATCCGCTGCGGGGTATCGGGTGTCGATTCAGCACCGCGACGCGGAGAGGAATGTGTGAGACGATGAGTTTTTCCGGCAAGGTGAAGACAGAGCTCTGCAAAAAGAACATCCACCGCCCCTGCTGCGTGCGGGCCGCCTGCTACGGGTTTGCGCTCTTTTCCCGTTATCTGGACGATAAGGGGCTGGTGCTGCAGACCGAGCGGGCGCTGGTTGCTCAGACGGTGCAGCGGCTCTTCCGCCGGCTGGGGCTGCGCGGCGAGGTCGTCACCAAGCAGCGGACCGAGAGCGTGATCTATGAGTTTGCGATCAAGGACCCCGCCGAGGTGGCGATGCTGCTGATGACCTTTGGCCTGAGCGGGCAGGAACAGCAGCTGCGGCTGGACCCGTCGCTCTTTGTCTGTGACGACTGCTTTTTCCATTTCCTCTCCGCGGCGTTCCTCAGCTGCGGGACGGTCGCCGACCCGGCGAGGGAATACAGCCTCGAGTTTGCCAGCAGCCGGCACGCGGCAATTGAGGATCTTGCAGAGCAGCTGCGGCTGCGCGGCTTTGAGCCGGGCAGTGCCGAGCGCAAAAACGCGCTGCTGCTCTATTTCAAGGCGAGCGAGCAGGTGGAGGATCTGCTCACCGCGATGGGGGCGACCAGCGCGAGCTTGGAAGTGATGGAGCGCAAGGTCTACAAGGAGCTGCGCAACAAGGCCAACCGGATCGCCAACTGTGAGAATGCGAACATCGACAAGATTGTCGCGGCGTCCGGCAGCGCGCTGGAGGCGGTGCGGATCTTAAAGGAACACCAGCGGTTTGCCACCCTGCCGCGGGAGCTGCAGGAGGTCGCTGCGCTGCGGGAGCAGTACCCCGAATACTCTTTGGCGGAGCTGGGGCAGCTGCTCGACCCGCCGCTCAGCCGGGCGGGGGTCTGCCACCGGATCAAAAAGCTGACCACCCTCGCGCAGCAGATCACCCATTCAACAAGCAAGGACGAGGAAGAGAAATAGATGAGCGAGACAAGACAGTTTACCCACCTGCATCTGCATACCGAATACAGCCTGCTCGACGGCGCCTGCCGGATCGACCGGCTGTTTGACCGCGTCAAGGAGCTGGGGCAGACCGCGGTTGCAATCACCGACCACGGGGCAATGTACGGCGCTGTGGATTTTTACAAGGCGGCAAAAAAGGCGGGGGTCAAGCCGATTATCGGCTGCGAGGTGTATGTCGCGCCCCGCACCCGGTTTGACAAGGTGCACCGGATCGATTCCTCCAACTACCATCTGGTGCTGCTGTGCGAAAACCAGACCGGGTACCAGAACCTCATCAAGCTCGTCTCCGCCGGCTTTGTCGACGGCTTTTACGGCAAGCCGCGGGTCGACCATGACCTGCTGCGCGAATATCACGAGGGGCTGATTGCGCTGTCCGCCTGCCTTGCGGGCGAGATCCCGCAGGCACTGCTCGCGGGGGACTGGGACCACGCGAAGGAGTGCGCGCTCTTCTACAAGGAGCTGTTTGGCCCCGAGCACTACTACATCGAGTTGCAGGACCACGGCCTGCCCGAGCAGCGGGAGGTCCTGCCCCAGCTGATCCGGTTGGCGCGGGAGCTGGAGATCCCGCTGGTTGCGACCAACGACAGCCACTACCTGACCAAAGAGGAAAGCCGGATGCACCATGTCTTGATCTGCATCCAGACCGGCAAGACGGTGGAGGACGAGGACGTGCTCGAGTTCGGCTCGGACGAGTTCTATGTCAAGAGCACCGAGGAGATGTACCGGCTGTTTGAGACGGTGCCCGAGGCCTGTGAGAACACCAACCGGATTGCCGAGCGGTGCAATTTTGACTTTGAGTTCGGCGTGACCAAGCTGCCGTATTTCGAGGCGCCGAACGGGCAGGACAACAAGGCGTATTTCAGGGACCTCTGCGAGAAGGGCCTGCAGCGGCACTATGGGCCGGATGTCCCGGACAGTGTGCGCCAGCGGCTGGATTACGAGATCTCGGTCATCGACCGGATGGGGTACATCAACTACTATCTGATCGTCTTTGACTTCATCAACTACGCCCGCAGTCAGGGGATCCCGGTGGGGCCGGGACGCGGCAGCGGCGCGGGCAGCCTCGCGGCCTACTGCATGGGGATCACCAATATCGACCCCATCCGGTACAACCTCCTGTTCGAGCGGTTTTTAAACCCCGAGCGGGTCAGTATGCCGGACTTTGACGTCGACTTCTGCTATGAGCGGCGTCAGGAGGTCATCGACTATGTGGTGCGCAAATACGGCGCCGACCATGTCGCGCAGATCATCACCTTCGGGACGATGGCGGCCCGCGCGGCAATCCGGGACGTCGGCCGGGTGCTGGGGATGCCCTATCAGGCGGTCGATCAGGTGGCAAAGCAGGTGCCGTCCGAGCTGAAGATGACCCTCAACAAGGCGCTGAAGGTCTCCCATGATCTCAAGCAGATGTACGACACCGACCTTCAGGTCCACGAGCTGATCGACATGGCGATCAAGATTGAGGGGATGCCGCGCCACGCGTCGACCCACGCCGCCGGCGTCGTCATCACCCGCGAAGCGGCGAACGAATACGTGCCGCTCTCCTGCAACGACGGCCAGATCGTGACCCAGTTCACCATGACCACCATCGAGGAGCTGGGTCTGCTCAAGATGGACTTTCTCGGGCTGCGCACCCTGACGGTGCTGCACGATGCCGAGAAGATGGTGCAGCAGACCATCGACCCGTCGTTCAGCCTCGATGCGATCCCGCAGGACGACAAGGCGGTCTTTGAGATGCTCTCCACCGGGGATGCCTACGGGGTGTTCCAGTTTGAATCCAGCGGGATGCGGCAGGTGCTGGCGCAGATCAAGCCGACCGGCATCGAGGATATGATCGCGGTCATCTCCCTCTACCGCCCCGGGCCGATGGATTCCATCCCCACCTATATCCGCAACCGCCACGACCCCAGCGCGGTGCGGTACAAGACTCCGCAGCTCGAGCACATCCTCGGGGTCACCAACGGCTGCATCGTCTATCAGGAGCAGGTCATGCAGATCTGCCGTGAGCTGGCAGGCTTCTCCTACGGGCAGGCGGATCTGGTCCGCCGCGCCATGAGCAAGAAAAAGCACGAGGTCATGGAGCAGGAGCGGGTCCACTTCATCGACGGCTGCACCGAGCCGGGCAAGGAGTGCCCCGGCTGTGTCGCGAACGGCATCTCGCGGGAGGTCGCAAACGAGATCTTCGACGAGATGTCCAGCTTTGCGTCCTACGCGTTCAACAAGTCCCACGCCGCGGCCTATGCCGTGGTCGCCTACCAGACGGCCTATTTAAAATGCCACTATGTCCGCCAGTTCATGGCGGCGCTGCTGACCAGCGTGCTGGAAAATACCGACAAGGTGATCGAGTATTCCGCCGAGTGCCAGCGGCTGGGGATCCGGGTGCTGCCGCCGGACATCAACAAGAGCGGGCTGGGCTTCACGGTGGACGGGGAGGACATCCGGTTCGGGCTGCTGGCGCTCAAGAATGTCGGGCGCAACCTCATCAATGCCGTGATCGAAAAGCGGCAGGAGGGGCCCTATACCAGTATGTATGACTTCTGCACCAAGATGTACGGGCGGGAGATCAACCGCCGTGCGGTCGAGAGCTTTATCAAGAGCGGCTCCTTCGACGGGTTTGGGGACAGCCGCCGGGCGATGCTCGAGGGCCTTGAGCGGATGCTCAAAAGCATTGAGGGGGAGAACCGCCGCAACCTCGAGGGGCAGATCACCCTCTTTGGCGGGACCGAGGAGGAGGAAAAACAAAACCGGTACGAGCTGCCCAAAACGCCGGAATATCCCCACAATGAGCTGCTGCGGATGGAAAAGGAGATCAGCGGGCTCTACCTTTCGGGCCATCCGCTGGACCAGTACCGGGAGCAGATTCGGCGGTTTGCGACGGTGAATGTGAGCCAGCTACTGGGCGAGGAGGTCGAGCAGATGGACGGCCGGCAGGTCACCTTGGTCTGCACGGTGGTGCGGACCAAATACCTGACCACCCGCTCGGACTCGATGATGGCCTTTGTCACGGTGGAGGATCTGGGCGGCAGCATCGAGCTGCTGGTCTTCCCGAAGGTGCTGACCCAGTGCGGCGCGGCAATCTATGACAACGCGGTGGTGGTCGTGCGGGGCAAGGTGTCGGTCAAGGAGGATGAGGCGGCAAAGCTGGTCGCGGATGAGATCGCGCCGATTGACCACTATCAGCCCCCCCGCGCGGGAGGGCCGTCCCATGTCGCGGCGCAGAGCGCACCCGCCCGGGGCAAAACCCTGTATCTGAAATGCCCCTCCCTCAACAGCCCGGAGTTTTCCAAGGTGCGGGATCTCCTTGAGATCTTTTCGGGGGATATGCCGGTGCGCATCCGCCTTGCCGACACCGGCCGGATGGTGGCCGCGCCGCGCAATCTCTGGGCGCTGGAAAATGAACGGCTGCTCAAAGAATTGGCCGATTTGCTGGGATCGGAATGTGTTGTTGTTCGATAAAAATGGACTATTGTTGTGAGTTTCGGACTAACGCTTGATTCTAAAATCGGAAATTTGTATAATTGGTACCGGGTGGCCTTGTCCCGGGTAAGGGACGGCTGTCCGAATTATGGAAGAAATTGGTTAGGGAACTTTTTTGGGGGGACCAAAACATGGCAAAAGAGATTAAGACCATTGGCGTTCTGACCAGTGGGGGGGACGCCCCCGGCATGAATGCCGCAATCCGCGCAGTAACCCGTACGGCGCTTTTCCACGGGATTAAGGTGATGGGCATTTATCGCGGTTACAATGGCTTGATCAACGGTGATATCAAGGAGCTGAATGTCCGCAGCGTTTCGGAGATCATCCACCGCGGCGGCACCATGCTGTACACCGCGCGCTGCCTCGAATTCAAGACGCTCGAGGGCCAGCAGAAGGCCGCTGCGCGCTGCCGCGAGCTGGGCATCGATGCGCTGGTGGTCATCGGCGGCGACGGCTCGTTCCGCGGCTGCAAGGACATGGCTGCACAGGGGATTCCCTGCATCGGCCTGCCCGGCACCATCGACAACGACATCGCCTGCAGCGACTACACCATCGGCTATGACACCGCGATGAACACCGCGGTCCAGATGATTGATAAGCTGCGGGACACCACCCAGAGCCACGACCGCTGCAGTGTAGTCGAGGTCATGGGCCGCAATGCCGGTTATCTGGCGCTGAACACCGGCGTTGCAGTCGGCGCGCTGACCACCTTGATTCCCGAGGTGCCCTTTGACATCGATAAGGACATCATCCAGCGGATGAACGATACCCGCAAGACCGGCAAGCAGCACTTTATCATCATCGTCGCCGAGGGTGTCGGCCGCGCGCATGATTTTGCCGAGGAGATCCAGAAGAAGACCGGTATCGAGAGCCGTGCGACCGTGCTGGGCCATGTCCAGCGTGGCGGCAGCCCGACGCTGCGGGACCGTGTCGCGGCCAGCCAGATGGGCTACCATGCGGTGCAGCTGCTGCTCGACGGCAAGTTCAACCGCGTCGTCGGCACCAAGAGCAACAACATCGTCGACTTCGACATCACCGAGGCGCTCAATATGCACAAGAGCATCGATATCTCGCTGTATGAGATGTCCCGCGTCATCTCGATCTGAGCGGCGCGAAAAGATCTGACCAAACTGCCGTTTTGCCGACAGCATGAAGGCGTCTGCAGTTTGAAACACAAAAAATTAAGCAAAACCGGCGGGCTGTTTGACTGCAACACGGCCCGCCGTTTTTTTGTTTTGCGCCGGCAG
>CALXBJ010000121.1 GCA_944386515.1 uncultured Pygmaiobacter sp. | reverse complement strand
AGGACAGGGTTTCCCCCGCCTCGACGAAATGGGGCACGCTGTACACCTTGTCGATATTCAGAGAACCAAAATTCAGAATTTTCACGCTTCCTGCTCCTTCCGTTGTGGCTGTGCCGTGCTGCCCCGCACCACCAACCCGCGGGGAATCAAAAACTCTCTGGGTTCGCCGGTATAGCTGCCTCGCAGCCGTTCCAGCAATGCCTTGACCGCCATCTTCGCAAACTCGCCGCTGTCGTTGATAACCGAGGTGAGCGGCGGGCTGCACAGATCGCTGTATTCGATATTGTCCACCCCGGTGATCGAGATATCCCCCGGGATCTGGAACCCGCGCTCCAGCAGAACCTGCATCATCCCCAAGGCGATCAGGTCGTTGGCGCAGCAGATCGCGGTGGGCATCTCAAACAGCGCGGAAAAATAGGTGCCGCATTTGCGGCCGGACTCGCTGTCAAACCCCATCTCGATGATGTGTTCCCGCCGCACCGGCAGCCCCGCCTCCTCCATCGCGTTCAGATAGCCGTTTTTCCGGCTCTGGGCAATGGCGGTTTCGGGCGTCCCGCCCGCGAAGGCGATCTCCCGGTGCCCCAGCTCGATCAGGTGCCGGGTGGACAGATAGGTGCTCTCATTGCGCACCCCGTGGACCGCATCAAACGGACAGGCGTCGTAGGAGTTAATCATCACCACCGGCACCCCGATCCGCTCCAGCTCCGTGAGGATGGTCCTGCGGGAGGAGACCGACGCG
Organism: uncultured Pygmaiobacter sp.; assembly: GCA_944386515.1. Lineage (GTDB taxonomy): Bacteria > Bacillota > Clostridia > Oscillospirales > Ruminococcaceae > Pygmaiobacter. The sequence goes on along the minus strand of CALXBJ010000121.1, from coordinate 4,223 downwards.
AAGAGGATCCCGTCCGCCCCGATCGACTCGGCGACCGCAAGGCAGGTCAGCTCCCGCTGGAAATCCGCGCCCGAATCAAACAGGGTCACGGTGTACCCCTCCCGCAGCAGCAGGTTCTGGATCTTGTCCGCCATGCTGGAATAAAAGGGGTTTTGGATATCCGGGACAATCAGCGCCAGATTGTGGCTCTCCCGCGTCTTGAGGCTCTGGGCAATCCGGCTGGGGCGGTAATTGAACTGCTCCACCACCGCGCGGATCCGCTCGGCCGTCTGGGCATCGACATAGCCGTTTCGGTTGAGGTAGCGGGAGACCGTGGTGGAGGATACGCCGGCTTCGCGGGCGATATCCCGTATCGTGACCGACTTTTTCATCTCCCGGTGCTCCCCCTTCCCCCTCTGCCGTGCTTTTCATGTCTGTGTGTAACCGTTTTCGTGTCTTATATTATAGGATTCTCATTACAGAGTGTCAATTCTTTCCCCCAAATTGTAATTAAATTATGTAGTATTGCACAATCTGAATTTGAACTGTATGTGAACAACTTACAAAAGCGGGGGAGCGGGCCTTTTTTTCTCTGGGTAACCGTTTCCACAGCAGCCGCTTTTTCGCGCTTTGCCGGGCGCCTTTTTGCCGCGGGGGACGGAATAACTCCTCTGAAACTGTTCATACTAACAGGGAAAACCGGCGCCGCGCGCGCCGCAGTCGGACACGGAGGAGTTGCACAGATGAAAGCCACGGGCATCGTACGCAGGATTGACGATCTGGGGAGGGTGGTCATTCCCAAGGAAATCAGGCGGACGCTCCACATCCGGGTGGGCGAGCCGCTGGAGATCTATGTGAGCGGCGAGGGCGAGGTCATCTTTAAAAAGTACAGCCCGCTGGGGGAGCTTTCCTCCTTTGCCAGCCGGTATGCCGAGGTCCTCGCCCGCTCCATCGGGCGGGGGGTTCTGGTCGCCGACCGGGATCACGTCATCGCGGTCAGCGGCGCGCCCCGCAAGGAGTTCCTCGACCAGCGGCTCACCGCCGACTACGAGCGGGCGGTGGAGGCCCGGCGTCTACTGTCCACCGCCGACCGCGGGCCGCTTTTGCCCTTTGCGGCATCGCCGCTCTCGGCGATCCTGCTCGCGCCGATCCTCGCGCAGGGGGACGTCATCGGCTCGGTGGCGCTGCTTGGGGAGGCCGATGAGCTGCCCGGGGAGATCGAGACCAAGCTGCTCACCGTCGCCGCCGTGGTCCTCGGCCGCCAGATGGAGGACTGACCTGACCCGTCCCATCCCGCCGCCGGCACGGACAGGGCAGCGCGCGCCTCCCCCCTGCCTCTCCCGCCGCCGCCACAGCAAAGGCCCCGCACCTTGGTGCGGGGCCTTTGCTGTACGCCTCTTTTCTTGCCCTATTTAGCGGAACATCTCCCCCACCTGCTCCGCCGCCTCCTCGGTCAGCGCGCAGCCGCCCTCGGCGGGCGCGGTCCCGGGCGCGGCGAACCGCATTTCGGGCTGCAGCAGCGCCAGATAATCGAGGATCCGCTGGTAATCATAGATGTCGGTGGCGAGGATGCTGGTGGAAAATGACCCCTCCCCGCGCAGAAAATCCGGGATGATGGTGTTCAGCCGGTCCATCCCCACCAACAAAAACTCGCTGTACAGCCGCGCGCGCAGCGCCGGCAGGTCCGCCCCCTCCGCCTCTGCCCGCCGCATCAGCTCGTCCGCCGCGCTCGCGGAGAGCACCAGCCGCCCGCCCTCTCCCTCCGGCAGGCTCACACCCTCCAGCTCGTCCCAGCTCGGGTCGAGCGAGATGTTCCCCATCTGCTGGGCCAGCGCAACCAGCGCGTCGCGGTCGATTGAGAGATAGTGGTCCACCTTGACCCCCAGCAGCTGCGCCAGCTCGAGCGACGCGACCCCCGGCCCGGCATAGGCATCCTGCTGCTGCAGGGTGCGGGGGCCGTCCTCCGCATCGAGCAGCAGGTCGCCGGGCAGCGGCATCACGCAGGCCTTGCCCTGCAGCGCGTCAAACCGCAGCAGCACAAAGGCCGTCTCCTCTCCCTCCCGCACGGCCAGCAGCAGGTTTTTCGCATCCCCCGCATCCGGCCGGCGCACCGCCAGACCGACCCCCTCGCCGGCGGCGGCCATATCGGTCCCATCCAGCTGTGTGCTGCCCAGAAAGAGCGCCGCCGCATAGAGCGGGACCAGAATCCCCAGCGTCAGCGCAAAGCTGATCCAGAATGCCTTTTTCCCTGTCAATTGCTTCACCTCTCCGGTATATAGTCTCCCCCGGGCGGGAATGATATATACCGCGGTCCGCCGCAGCAAAAGGAGGCAAACACCTATGCAAAATCCGAAGAGAGGGCGCAGCGAAGCGCCCGCCGCAGCGGGAAGCGCCGGGAAGATCCCCCTCCCGCCGGCCAGCCCCTATGACCCGGAGGGGAGCTACACCGGCCGGCCGCTTGACCCGTCCGAGCGCCCCGTGCAGGACGCGGACGACCTGTGACCGGCGTCGCTGCCGCGCCGCGCCGCCAAAGAGTCCGCCGGACACGAAAATGCCGGGCGCCCCAAAGCGGGGCGTCCGGCATTTTTCTTGCACTCTTACAATATTATCTGTATGCGCGGCGGGGAGGCTCCTCCGTCGCCGTCAGGGGACCAGATGGTTGATGTCCCGCGGGAAGAGGCTGGCCTGACGGATGTTCGCCAGATCGCAGAGCTTGGCCGTCAGCCGCTCCAGCCCGATGCCGAGGCCGCCGTGGGGCGGCAGGCCGTGGCGGTGGGCGGTGAGGAAGCTCTCAAAATCGACCGGGTCCATGCCGCGTGTCCGCATCTTGGCGACCTGCATCTCATAGTCGTGGATCCGCTGGCCGCCGGTGGTGATCTCCAGCCCGCGGAACAGCAGGTCGAAGCTGAACGCCTCCTTGGGGTTTTCGGGGTTGTCCATGACATAGAAGGGCCGCTTTGCGGTGGGGAAATGGGTGACAAAGACAAACTCGCTGCCGCTCTTCCGGCGGATGTGGTCGCACAGCAGCACCTCATCGTCGGCGGTCAAGTCGTTGCGGTTCTTGCCGCCACCCACCGTCTTGAGGTAGGCCAGCGCATCCGCAAACCGCACCGACGGGATGGTCTCCACCTTGGGCAGCCGCACCCCCAGCAGCCGGATCTCGGGCTGGTAGTGCGCCTCGAGATAGGCCATCACATGGCGCAGCATCGCGGTCTCCATGTTCATCACGTCGTACATATCCCGGATGTAGCCCATCTCGAAATCCAGCCCGACATACTCATTGAGGTGGCGGCTGGTGTTGTGCAGCTCGGCGCGGTAGACCTCCCCGACCTCGAACACCCGGCCGAAGAAGGCCACGCTCATCTGCTTGTAGAACTGGGGACTCTGGGCCAGCACCGCATCGGCGCCGAAGTACTTGAGCCGGAAGACCTCCGCGCCGCCCTCCGCGCTGATCGCGGTGATCTTGGGGGAGTGGATCTCGGCAAAGTCGTTTGCCAGCATGAACTCGCGGAAGCCGTTCTCGATCCCCTCCATAATCCGAAAGACCGCCCGCTCCCGCGGGTGCCGCAGCGCGACGGTGCGGTATTCAAGGTTGGTGCCAAGCGTCGCCTTGAGGCTGCGGTCCGCCATGTTCAGCGGATAGGGCGCAGCCGGGCGGGAGAGCACTTTAAAATCCTCCATCAGGATCTCCACCCCGCCCTCGGCCCGCTTTTCCAGACGGACCTTGCCGGTGACCGACGCATAGCAGCCGTCCTCCAGCTCACTGAGGCTCTTTTGACAGACGCTCTGGTCGTGGACGGTCTGGATCAGGTAACGTCCGGTGCGCAGGATCACAAAGGCGATGCCGCCCAGCTCCCGGATATTATGCACACAGCCCTCCACTGTGACACGCTCGCCCTCCTGCTGTGCCAGCCGCTCAGGACTGGCGCAGCACAGAAGGTCTTCGCCCTTGATTTCTGCCATCATTTTCTCACCCTTTCCCGGCCGTTTCAGCCTGCTTTTTCTGGCCTTGCCGTTCCCCTCTATTCCCTGTGAAAAAGGCAAATCCAATATTCCATATATCTTATCAAAAAAAGCCGCCCATTTCAACACCGGCGGCCAAAGAAGTGCCTTTTTTTGTGTAGGGGTACAATACATATTGGACAGTTGAATAAAAAAGGATGAAGGATACAGCCTTATCGGTTAAAGTTGAGTTGCGACACTTAACTTAACAAAAGGAGGGCCATATCCTTCATGAGCACGAG
>CALXBJ010000120.1 GCA_944386515.1 uncultured Pygmaiobacter sp. | reverse complement strand
CGGCGTCGGGATGGGGCTGCCCCTCTGGGGCACCTATGCCTTCGCGATTTTGGGCAATATGCTGCCGGTGCCGGTGATCATCCTCTTCAGCAAGCAGGTGCTTCTTTGGTGCTGCAAGCTGCCCGGGCGCTGGGGCAAGCCCTTTAACTGGATCTATCAAAAGGGGGTGCGCGCCGGCGACACGCTGCAGCAAAAGGCCGGCAGGGGGCTGTACGTGGCGCTGTTCCTCTTTGTCGCCATCCCGCTGCCGGGCACCGGCGCGTGGACCGGCAGCCTCGGCGCGACCCTTCTGGATATGAAGTTCTGGCCCAGCGTGCTGGCCGTCATGTGCGGCGTGCTGGCTGCGGGACTGATTATGGGCGCGGTTTCTGCCGGCATTTTCGGCGGTCTGGGGCTTTTGTTTGCTTGAGTTCCCCGCCGCCCGCCCTTTTCCCAGACGGCAAAACCGGAACGGCCTTTCGGCCGCTCCGGTTTTTTTGCGCTGTTTTGTCGGCTTTTTCCCCTCTGCCGCGTTTCTTTTTCAAAAAAGTTTGGCGGGCGTGAAGAATTCTCACTTCCGTCCTCGTGCTATACACGAAAGGCGGTGAGGGGCAGTGCGGGAGAGCGAATTTGAGCAGCTGGTAGAGCAGTACCAACGGCTGGTCTACACCATCTGCTTTCAGCTGACGCGGGACCGCGACGCCGCCGAGGATCTGGTGCAGGAGACCTTTCTCTCCGCCTACCTCCATCGGGACCGGTGCAGCCCGGAGAATATCCGGCCATGGCTGTGCCGCATCGCCACCAACAAGGCAAAGGACCTGTTGAAGAGCGCCTACCACCGCAGGGTGTCGCTGGCAGATGAGGAACAGGAATTCCCCTTCGCGGGGGAAACCTCCCCGCCGGAGGACCTCGTCATCGACGCCGCGATGCGCCGGCAGATCGCGCAGCAGATTCACGCGCTGCATGAGCCTTATCTTCAGGTATCGGTGCTCTATTTTCTCGAGCAGATGCCGGTGGAAGAAATCGCCGCGCGACTGGGCCGCCCGGTCAAAACCGTACACACCCAGCTGTACCGCGCAAAGCGGATCTTGCAGCAGCAGCTGATCAAAGGAGGGATCGTCCATGACTCTGTTTGATGACCGCACCGGGCACATCACCGACGAGGGATTCGCCGCGCTGGCAGGAGACACATTGGATGAGCTGAGCCGGCTGGAGCTGGCCGAACATCTGGCCTTTTGCGACCTGTGCTGTGCCAAATACGCCCAGCTGACCGAGCAGGGGCCGCTGGAGCAGCCCTCCCGTCCGCTGGCCGCCCCGACAATGACCCGCATCCGCAGCCGCGGACGGGTGATCCTGCTGCGCCGCGCGCTGAAGGTCTCGGTTGCCGCCTGTCTCGCCCTCACCCTTTGGCAGGCGGGTGCGTTCGATGCGCTGACCGGGATGTCAAGCGGGCACACAGCCAGCGAGCGCCGGCTGCAGATTGAGCAAAAGCGCAATCTGGACGCGCTGGAGGAGCTCAGCGAAGAGCACGACGAACCGGCACAGACGCTGAATATGAAGATCTCAAACGCGGTGGACCAGTTTTTTGCCGCGATTCATCCGAAGGGGGACAATAACCAATGAAAAAAAGCGCATTCTGGACCTTTATCTTCTCCTGCTGGCCCGGCGCCGGCCAGATGTATCTGGGCTATACCAAGCGGGGCGCCTCGCTGATGACCGGTTTTCTGCTGCTGCTTGGGGCGAGCAACTTTTTAAACCTGTGGCTTTTCGCGACCTTTACCCCGGTGGTCTGGTTCTATGCGTTCTTTGACGCGTGGTCCATCCGGAACATGGACCCCGCCAAGCGGGAGCAGTTCCCCGACGATTTTTTGCTCTTCCCGCAGTTTGACCAGCGGTCCAGCGCCGAGCAATTCGCCAAGAGCCACCGCCGCGCGTTCGGCATCGGGCTGATCCTGCTGGGCTTCTATGTGCTGTACAACAACCTGTTGCTGCCGCCGCTCGCCGCGCTGATTAACACGGTAAAGGTCGACCTGTACTGGCTGTGGCGGCTGGCAAACGGGCTGCCGACCCTCGTCGTGGCGGTGTTGATTATCCTGCTCGGCCTGCGTCTGATGCGGGGGGAACGGCGCGCCGACGATGAGATCGTCGAGTACCGCGGCGAGGAGGAGGAATGAGCAATGGCGGAGCTGTATAATACCCCTTCCGGCATCGGGGAGCAGCCGCAGCAGGATGCCCCTGCCGCAGCTCCCGCCCCTGAGCCGGGGAGCTGCCCACCGGGTGGCGGCGCACCCGCGGTCCAGCCGCGCATCCGCCGCGTGGGCACCCTGACGATGGGACTGGCGCTGATTTTGACCGGCTGCGCAATCGCAGCCTCGCTGCTATGGCCCTCGTTTGATCTGACCATCGTCTTCCGCCTGTGCCCGCTGGTGCTCATCTCACTGGGCTGCGAGGTGCTCGCCAGCAGCTTTGCGCGGGGCAATGTCCGGCTGAAATATGATCTGGTCTCAATGTTCTTCTGCTCGGTGCTGATCGTCCTCGCGCTCTGTCTCTCGATGGTTCCCCTTGCGGTGCGGTATTTTGGGCCGGAATACCGGCTTTCCGGTCAAAAAATCGAGAACGAGCTGGACCGCACCGCCTATGGGCTGCTGCGGGACGACACCGCGGTGGCGGATTGTCAGGCCGACGTCTACCTCTCCCGCCTTGCCGCCGCGCCGGCCTCCTCGGCCGGGGAACTGACCGACGCGGATGAGGTCCATCTCTCGGTGGAGCTGCGCGGCCCGTACGCCGATTCCGCCGCATTTGCCGCCGACTGCGCGCGGGTGCGGGACGCCCTGCTCAGCGGCATTGCCGAGCCGGACACACTCTCTTTCCACTGTGTCTCTCCCGCAGAGGAAGCCGCCGCGGGCAGCGCGGGCGATGGCGGAGCGGAGGAAATGGTCTTCTCCCTCTGCCTTTCCGGGCCGTTCCAGCTCAACCAGAGCGCCGAGGAACTCGCCCAGACGGTTGAAATCTATTAAAATACATCTTCCTCCCTGTTTGCACAGGGGGGATTTTTTCTTTTGCCCTATGGAAAATTCTTCCCGCCCCAAATTTGTAAAAATGGTTCAAAATAGATTGCAGCCGACTTAGGTGCATGGTAAGATATGTAATAAATAGAGATCTTGTCCAAAATGCCCGTTGATGTGACCGACCGCATCCGGCGGGCTGCAGACTAAAAAGCGAAGGTGACGCAGGTGCTGAAAGGGTTTACAAAGCAGGAAAAGAGCTGGATGATGTACGATTGGGCCAACAGCGCCCACTCGGTGGTCGTGGTCACCATCCTCCCGATCTTCTACAACACCGTGGCGGGCTACACCCGGGACGCCGCCTCCAGTATGAGCGTCTGGGGCTATGCCACCAGTATTGCGATGCTGATTATTGCGCTGGCCGCGCCGATCCTCGGGGTGTTTGGGGATTTTGAGGGGATGCGCAAAAAGCTGTTCACCATTTTTATGGTGGTCGGCGTGCTGGCCTGTGCCGGGCTTGCCGTCACACCGCTGACCGATTTTGTCGATCCGGAGGTCGCCCAGACGGTGGGGATCTTCATCCTCGCGCTGTACGTCGTCAGCCAGATCGGCTTTGCCGGCGCGAACATCTATTACGATAGTTTTCTGCCCGATGTCACCACCGATGAGCGGATGGACCGCGTCTCGACCATGGGCTACGGGCTGGGCTATATCGGCGGTTCCACCATCCCGCTGCTGCTCTTTTTGATCCTCAATGCCGTGGGGGTCGAGATGATCTGGTGCCTGTGCTTCGCCTTCGGCTTCACCGCGCTGTGGTGGCTGGTCTTCAGCCTGCCGCTGCTGAAAAATGTGGAACAGAAGAGCTTTGTCAAGCGGGAGAAGAGCGCCGTCGGCCGCGCGGTCCGCGGGCTGGGGCACACGATGCGGGACATCTTCCACTACAAGGTGATGTTTGTCTTTCTGCTGGCCTACTTCTTCTATATCGACGGGGTCAACACCATCATCCATATGTCCACCAGCTATGGGGACACCCTCGGGCTGGATTCCACCGCGATGCTGCTGGCGCTGCTGCTGGTGCAGATTCTCGGGCTGCCGTTCTGCCTGATCTATATCAAGCTGGCCGACCGGTTCGGCGCGCAGTTCATGGTCGGGGTCGGGATCTGCATCTATATGGGGATCACCGTCTTCGGTTTCTTTGTCCGCAGCGAGTGGCAGTTCTGGGTACTGGCGGTTCTGGTCGCGACCAGTCAGGGCGGGATCCAGGCCCTCTCCCGCAGCACCTTCGGCAAGCTGATCCCGGACAAAAACCGCTCGGGCGAGTTCTTCGGCTTTTACGACATCTTCGGCAAATTCTCGGCCATCATCGGCCCCACGCTGGTCGGAATCAGTTCCTCGCTCGCGGCGTCCGCAATCTACCGCAGCGAGGGGATCGACCCCACCACCGCCCCCACCGCACTGCTGGAGGAGATCAGCCAGCGCGCCGCGCCGTGGGGGGTGCTCAGCATCCTGATTATCTTCCTCATCGGCGGCGGGCTCTTCTTCTTCGTGCTGCCGCGCTATCAGAAAAAAGGCGGCGCGTAAGGCGCCGGCGGACAGCCGTGCCCAAAATCATATCGCCTGCCCCCTGTGCCGTCTCGCCCCGGGCCTGTCCGGCTGACCGGATGTCCCGGGGCTTTGTGTCAAAAAATTTGCCCGCCCATCTGCGGCGGGCAGCCCTTGGAGGTCACCGCCATGCCTGACGCCTACGCGCATCTGCGCACCGCACGCCATGCCCTTCTGCTCTCAGAACAGGAGATTCCTTCACTGAATGCCTTTCTCGCCGGTGCAAACGGGCCGGACCCCTTTTTCTCCTACCGTTTTTGGGAGCGCAGCCCGACGGTTGACCTGCCCGCGCTCGGCCAGCGGCTGCACACCGAGCGGGCGGGGGACTTTTTACTCGCACTGGTGCGCCGGGCCGCGACCCCGGTCCAGCGCAGCTACGCCGCTGGCTTTGTGCTGCACAACACGCTGGACAGCCTTGTCCACCCCTATGTCGCCTTTTTGACCCAGAACGGGGCGGTATATGGCCGGCCGCAGGGGCACGGCTACTGTGAGGCGGCGCTGGATACCGCGCTCTGGCGGCTGGATTTTGGCAGCAGCGTCGCCCCGCTGCGGGACGTCTGCCCGCCGCTGATCACCTCTGAGCTGGGTGAGGTCGCCGCGCTGCTGCGGGACGCCGTCGCCGAGGTTTTCGGCGTCGAGCTGCCCTTTGTCGCAATCTGCGACAGCTTCTCCCACTTTTCGCTGGTCCGCTGGTTCTTCCGCTCCCGGTTCGGCTTCAAAAAGCTGGCCGCCCGCGGCATCGACGCGGCGCTGCGCCGGCCGGGGTTTGCGACCAGCCATATGCGGCCCCGCCGCCCGGCCGCCGAAATTCCCGACACATGGACCGACCCCTATACCGGTCTGGTACATCAGGGCGGCTTTTCGGCCCTGCTCGCCGAGGCGGAGGAGACCGGCGCCGAGCGGATTCGCGCCCTCTCCCGTTACTGGGACGGCGCGCTGGGGGAGCGGGAGCTGGGAAAGGCGCTGGGCCGCGCCAGCTACGACACCGGCCTGCCCTGCTGAAATCCGCCAGCACCTCTTGACAAATTCCAAATTCCTGTGTTAGGATAGGGCTTGTCAAAAAATTGAATGTCTGCCGGCCCTGCCGGAAGGACCCCAACTTTGTCTGTTTCTCTGGAAAACCTGAAACAGGCGGTCGGGGTCTTTTTTTGTGCTTTTTCTCACCATTCAGAACACAAGACAGGAAGGATGGATCCCCATGAGCCAAACCGCAAACAAGATGGCCGCAAGGCCGATGTTCCCGCTGCTGATGAGCATGGCGCTGCCGCCGATGCTCTCGATGCTGCTCAGCAGCCTTTACAACATTGTGGACAGTATGTTTGTCGCCCGGTACAGCGCCGACGCGCTGACCGCCGTCAGCCTCGCCTTTCCGCTGCAGAACTTCGCGCTGGCGGTCTCGGTGGGCGCCGGCGTCGGCATCAGCAGCTATATCGCCCGCAAACTCGGGGAGGGTGACCGGGATGCCGCGAACGGCGCGGTCGTCCACGGGCTGATCCTCTCCATCGTCCACTATCTTTTCTTCGTGCTGCTGGGTGTTTTTGCCGCAGGGCCGTTCCTCTCCCTCTTCACCGATTCGCCCTCCATCTTGGCGCTGGGCAAGGAGTATCTGTTTATCGTGCTGGTCGGCTGCGTGGGACAGCAGGTACAGATCGCGATTGAAAAGATGCTGCAGGCCACCGGCAACATGGTCTGGCCGATGCTGATGCAGGCGCTGGGCTGTGTGGTGAACATCATCCTCGACCCGATTATGATCTTCGGCCTGCTGGGCTGCCCCGAGATGGGGATCGCCGGCGCGGCAATTGCCACCGTCATCGGCCAGCTGGCGGCGATGGCGCTCTCCTTCTTCGCCCTCTTCAAGGCGCAGAACCAGCTGCATTTCCCCCGCGGCGGCTTTCGGCTGCGGTGGGGTGTGATCGGCGAGGTCTACAACGTCGGTGCGCCGACCATCCTGATGAACAGTCTGGGCAGCGTGCTGGTCACCGGCCTCAACAGCCTGCTGATGGGCTTTTCCGAGACCGCGGTCTCGGTCTTTGGGATCTATTACCGGCTGCAGACCTTCGTCTTTATGCCGGTCAGCGGCTTGACGCAGGGCGCTCTGCCGATCATGGCCTACAACTACGGCTCCCGCAGCCGCAAGCGGGTGCTCGACTGCCTGCGGGACGGGCTTTTGGTCTCCTTTGCAATCCTGATTGGCTGCTGCCTGCTCTTTGAGCTGCTGCCCAGCCAGCTGCTGGGACTGTTCGGGGCAGATGCGTCGATGCTCTCCATCGGCATCCCCGCGCTGCGGCTGCTCGCCCTCAGCTATCTGCCCGCCGCGCTGGGCTTTTGCATCCCAACCCTGTTTCAGGCGGTGGGAATGGGCCGCTCCAGCCTTGTGATCTTCCTGCTGCGGCAGTTTGTCATCACCCTGCCGCTGGCGTGGCTGCTGGCCGGCCCGATGGGCCTTAACGGGATCTGGCTCTCCTTCCTCATCGCGGAGGCCGCCGCGGCATTGGCCGCGGTGGGACTGCTCGCCCGCCTGCTGCGGCGTGACGCGGTTCTGCGCGCAGACGCGCCGTCCGAGCCGTAAAGCGCCATTTCATTACAGAGAAAGGGGCCGGGAACAGAGGATTCTGTTCCCAGCCCCTTTTATCTTGCCCGTCTTCGCGTTCACTCGGCGCGCTGCGCGCCCTGTTTGAGCTGCTGCGCATACGCCTTACCGGCCGGCTGGGCCGCAATGCCGCCCAGCGCGGTCTCCCGCAGCTCCATCGGCAGCTTTTTGCCCACCCGGTACATCGCGTCGATGCACTGATCCGCCGGAATTTTGGGATCCTGCCCCGCGAGGGCCAGATCCGCCGAGATTACCGCATTGACCGCACCCGACGCATTGCGGAAGCTGCAGGGCAGCTGCACAAGGCCCGCCACCGGGTCACAGACCAGCCCCATCACATTCATCAGTGCGATGGCGCAGGCGTTTGCGGCCGCCTCGGCAGTGCCGCCCGCCAAGAGCACCGCAGCGGCCGCCGCCATTGCCGCAGCCGCGCCGCACTCGGCCTGACAGCCGCCCTCCGCGCCCGAGACGGTTGCGTTGCGGGTAATCACCGCGCCAAATCCGCCGGCCACCAGCAGCGCGTCGAGCATCTGCTGTTCATCCGCGCCAAACCGCTGCCCTACGGCAAGCAGCACCGCCGGCAGGATGCCGCAGCTGCCCGCCGTCGGCGCCGCGCAGATGCGCCCCATCGAGGCATTGACCTCGCTGCAGGAGAGCGCCATCGCCATCAGCTCGTTGAGAAAACCGCCGCAGACGCTCTGGCCGCCGGCATACCCGTGCTGGCAGGAGGCCTGCCCCTCAATCAGCCCCAACACCATCTGCTGCGGCTGGGAAAGTGCCTTCTTTGCGCTGGCCTGCATCACATGATACCGCTCCCGCAGGCGGTCGTACACCTGCTGCTCGCTGAGGTCGGACAGCGCCATCTCCTCCTTGAGGATAATCCGGTGCAGCGGCTCGCCGGTGCTCCGGTGGATCTCAAGCAGATCCTCGATCGTATTATACATTTTTCTGTCCCCCCGCTCAGATATTGATCGCGCGCACGCTGCGGATATTCGGCAGCCGGCGGATGCGCTCCACCAGCTCGTCACCGATGCTGCCGTCGGTCTCAATCACGCAGTTCGCGACGTCTCCCTTGGTCTCCCTCGAGACCCGCATGATCGCGATATTCAGCCCGCTCTCGGCGAGCGCCCCGCTGACCGCGCCCACCACGCCGGGCCGGTCGTTCTGGGTGATGAGCAGGGTGGGCGACTCCGCGCGGATGTTTGCCGGCAGGCCGTCGATCTCGGTGATCTTGATCCGCCCGCCGCCGACCGAGCAGCCGATCACCTGGACCGTCGTCCCGTCATCGCAGAAAAAGGTGATGACCGCCGTGTTCTCATGCGCATCCTCCAGCTCCACCTCATAGAACTCATACGACAGCCCCGCCTGCTGCGCCAGCCGCTCGGCATTAGCCAGATGTTCATCATCCTCGGACAGGCCCAGTGCGCCGGCCAGCAGCGCCAGCTGGGTCCCATGCCCCAACCCGGTCTTTGCAAAGGAACCGTGCAGCCCAAACCGCACCCGGTGGAACGGCTTTTGGGCGATAATCCGCGCAACCCGCGCCAGCTTGGCCGCGCCGGCTGTGTGGGAGGAGGACGGCCCGATCATGACCGGCCCCAATACATCGAAAAGACTGATATTCATCCTTTTGCCTCCTGTGGGCGGCGCGCCGCCCCGCGGTTTTACTCACAATACTACTCTACCCCATTTTCTGCCGCCGCGCAAGCGGAACCTCCTGTTATTTGCATCTGAGCGTGCTATCCGGTATAATAGGGGATACAAAAAGGGATCTTGGAAACCATTTGGAGAGAGAATAGCCATGGAGGAAATGCGCACTTTTTCAAAGGACCTTACCATCCTGCAGACCGACTGCGACCTGCAGGAACGGATGACGCTCGGCGCACTGCTGCGCTGCGCCCAGCAGATTGCCACCGACCACTGCGACGCCATTGGGCTGACGACAGAATATCTGCTGTCGCACGGCGTCATCTTTTTGCTGGCTAAGGTGGGGGTTGAGTTTTCCCGCCCGATCCTGTGTGGTGAGCGGTTCGCGGTGACGACCCGCCCCTGTGCGCCAAAGCACGCATTTTACAATCGCTACACCACGCTGCGCGGCCCCGGGGGGGAAATCGCCGCGCGGGTTGACGCCCGCTGGGTGCTGGTGGACCCGGTTACCCGCCGGCTGCTGCGCCGTCCGCCGGAGGGGCTAAACTTTCCCTTTGCGGAATGGGTCGACGAGGAGCAGGACCTCACCGTCACCCGCGCAGATGTGCTGCAGGAGGCCGGCGAAGCCGCCGCAGTTTATTCCAGAGTGGACATCAACGGCCACCTGAACAACACCTATTACGGCGATATCCTCTGTGACACCCTGCCCGCCGATCTCTGGAAGCGGCCGGAATATCTGCACAGGGCGATCCTCTGCTATCGGACCGAGCTGCCGCTGGGCGAGCGGATGTCCCTTTCCCGCGGCGAGATCCTCCATGCGGGCAAAGGCGGCTGGTATGTCGAGGGGATGCGGGACGGGCACCGCTGCTTTGAGGGCAACCTGTTCTTTTCAAAATAACACTGGGCTATGGGAGGGAATGCCATGGATCTGCAGGAGATATTGAGAGAGTCCCCGATCATCGCGGCGGTGAAGGACCGCGAGGGGATGCGGACAGCCCTCGGGTGCGACAGCCAGATCTTTTTTGTCCTGTTCGGCACCATCTGCGACATCGACGAGATCGTGTCCGAGATCAAGGCGGCGGGCAAGACGGTCTTTGTCCATCTGGATCTGGTGGAAGGGCTGGCGGGCAAGGACATCGCGGTCGATTTTATCCAGAAGGTCGCCTCGCCCGACGGCATCATCTCGACCAAGCCTTCGCTGGTCAAATATGCCAAGAGCCGCGGTCTGCTGACCGTCCAGCGCTTTTTCCTGCTGGACTCCCTCGCCGCGGCAAACATCGACCGCCAGCTCATCTCCAGCCGGCCGGACCTGCTGGAGATCCTGCCCGGCCTGATGACCTCCTCCATCGGGGAGATTGCGCACAAGCACCCGGAGACCCCGGTGATTGCCGGCGGGCTGATCCGCACCAAAGAAGAGGTGCTCGCCGCGCTCAAGGCCGGCGCCGCCGCGGTCTCCTCCACCAACCGGAACGTCTGGTTCATGTGAACAAGCGGCGATACAGCGATGAAAAGAGTGGTTATCCACCGCAGCCGGCAGCTGCCCGCTGCGTTTTTGCCCTACCGGATCATTGTCTCACGCTCAAAAGCGTCCTTTATGAGGCTGTACGGCCTGCCGGACGACCTCTCCTGTGAGGCGGATTTCTGGGGCCGCCCTCTTCCCCGGATGGCTTGGGATCCCGCAGAGTGCGGCCTGCCGCTGAAAAGCGGCAAGACGCTGATTCTGGAAGCGGATGATGACGCGATCACCTCAATCTTTGCCGCGACGCCAAGCGGCCTGCTCTCCAATGAAATTTTGTTGGGCGGCTGGCCCGGCAGCTACCGGATCCTTGTCACCACCCGCGGCGGCTTCTCCGCGCCGCCCTACCCCGCTCTCACCCTGATGCGCGGGGAGCCCCGTCTGCACTTTTGGCGCTGACCGCCAGATCTATTTCCACAGATAAAAAAACAGCAGGTCCGCCCGGCTTTCCATCAAGCCGGATGGGCCTGCTACTTTTTTTTGCGCGCACGGCGCGTTTTCTTTTTCTCGCAATCTAATCCGCCTTCCCCGCAGCGGTCCCGCAGCGCCGTCTCGCCTCCTCGACAATCTCCTGCGGGAACCCATAATATCCCAGCAGGCGGATCGCATTGGTCGTGCGGCAGGGCCCCTCCTTCAGCTTGTAGTCAAAGGTGACCCCCTGCTCCCCCACCCGCTCGCTGAAATGATGGTTTTCATAAAGGTTCCCCAGCAGCTCGGTCAGCTCAAGATCATGGGTTGCCGCCACACACAGGCAGCCGGGCGCGGCAAGATATCGCAGCACAGCACAGGAGGCGGCAATCCTCTCGGTGGTGTTGGTTCCCTTGAGCACCTCGTCGATGAAGCAGTAAAAGGGCATCGGGCCGCCTGCCAGCTTTACCGCGCGGTGCATCGACTTGATCTCGGCGACAAAGTAGCTCTCCCCCGCGGACAGGCTGTCCCGCACGGCCATCGAGGTCACCACCGCGGCGCGGCACATCTCAAACCTCTGCGCAGTGCAGGTGTGGATGCTCTGCGCGAGGAGCGCATTTAGGGCGACCGCCTTGATAAAGGTCGATTTGCCCGAGGCGTTGGAGCCGGTCAGCAGCCATCCGCCGCAGATCTGCGCGTCGTTGGGCACGCAGTCCCCCTCGGTGAGCAGCGGGTGCAGCAGCCCCTCGGCGCGGATGGAAAGCGATTCTCCAAAGGCCGGGGTTGTCCAGCAGGGCAGGCTGCAGCGGTAGGACAAAATCGCCTGCGCCGCGTCGATCTCACCAATCTGTGCAAACAGCGCCTGCGTGTCCGGCTGCATCGCCTCAAATGCGCGCACCGCGCCGCGGTACTGCAGGACGGGAAAGAGGGTCAGCATCCCGAGCAGCTGGACCAGCAGGTATTCATTGGACTGGGGCGAGGGGGCGAGCAGCACCACCGTCTTGCCGATCTTATCCGAACGGGCGGCCAGACGCCCAAGCTCCGCCGCCCGTTCGGGACACCGGTCTTTGAGCAATTGCTGCAGCCTGCGCGCTGTCGAGAATGCCGCGAGCTGGTAGCTGATCGTCTCAAGGCGCCCCTCGAGCTTTTTCTGGATCCTAAGATACCGCCACACATTGTGCCCCAGCGCCCCAAGCAGCAGCGCGGCGCCCGCCGCGGGAGAGAGCAAAAACAGCGGCAGGCTTGCCAGCGGCAGCAGCGCGAAGAGGGCAAGATGCCGCTCCCCCTGCAGCGCGAAGGAGGCCGGGTCAAACAGCAGCGCCGGCAGGTCGATGCCGGTGCGCTTGCCGAGCCGCTGCAGCTCGGTTTGCACCTGCAGCCGGAACGGCTCGTCCTCCAGCTGCTCCATCAGCTGCTCCTGCGCCTGCTGCTCCTCCTCGCCCAGCCGCCGGTGCAGCAGCGCATAGAGATAGCCCTCCCCAATCAGTGAGTAAGAAGCATTGAGCCGATCAAACAGATCCTCCATCTCGAGGTCATCCCAGGTATTCCCGTCCACCGACCCCAAATCCGGGTGCTGACGTCGCCAGCCGTCCCAGTAGCGGTCGATTCCAGCGCGCCGGTAATCCCCGCGGGGCACCGCGCCAAACCGGCTCTTGAGCTGCAAGATCCGCTTTTTTTCGCTCCGCCGCCGCTCCAATGCAAACCAGAGCAGCATCGCGAGAAAGAAGATCCCGAGCAGTGTGAGCTGAAATTCCATTCTTTTCCTCCTCAACCGTGACCCGGGCAGACTGCCACCGGGCGATTTTCCGGCTTGTAGTAGCCGGTCGCCGTCGGGCAGCCCGCACCCGGCAGCAGGCCGGTCACGGTGCAGTATTCGACCTGTTCCACCGTCTCATCGATCGGGAACTCCTTGACCGCAAGCCCGCGCTGCGCGGCCCGCATCACATTGCGCCAGGCCAGCGTCGGCGGATGGGCGGAATAGTTGACCTCCAGCGGGAGGTTCTCGTCGTAGCCGTACCAGCTCGCGGTGACATAGTAAGGGGTCAGCCCGATGAACCAATGGTCCCTGTTGTCGCTGGTCGTCCCGGTCTTGCCGACCGAATCCATCCCGTCGTTCACCGCGTAACCCGCGCCGGTGCCCGCGCCCTGCATCACCCCGGCAAGCAGCCGGTTCATGATATATGCAGTGTCGCTGGAGATGACCTGTTTTGTCTCGATCTCCGGTTCCAGCAGTGTCTCGCCGGTGCCCCGGGCAACCGAGGTATAGCTGTGGATGGTGGTAAAGCTGCCCCCGCTGCCGAAGATGCTGTACGCGCCTGCCATCTCCTCCAGCGTGACCCCGGTGGTGCTGGAACCGAGGATCATTGGCCCGCTGTCCTTATCCGCCGGGACAAAGCTGGTGATTCCCAGCTCCTTGGTGGTAAAGCGGTAGATCCTGCCGACCCCGACCCGCTCGCCCACCCGCACCGCAATGGTGTTGATGCTGCGGGCCAGCGCGTCGGCCACCAGCAGATTTTTGCCCGAATAGCTGCCGGAGAAGTTGCGCGGCCAGTCCTTCAGTTCCCCTGTCTTTTCGTCCTCAATCTGCCGCACCGCGCTGTCCTCAAAGGCGGAGGACCAGTTGATCTTATCCTCTTCGATCCCCAGCACATAGGCGCCGATCGGCTTCATCGTGCTGCCCACCTGACGCAGTGCCTGCGTGCCCCGGTTAAAGCCGCGGCTGATCTCCTTCTCCCCCAGCCCGCCGACCACGGCGCACAGCTCCCCCTCATAGTTGAGGCTGACCATCGCCGCCTGCGGGTAGACGGTCACCGGGCCGGTCTGAGGATTGCCGTCCTCGTCCAGCAGCGGATTGCCGTCCTCGTCCTCCAGCTGCGCGGTCACCGTCACACCCGGCCGCGGATAGAGATAGGCGCTCTCAAGGGTCTGCTCCATCGCCTGCTGCAAAGAGGGCACCACCGTCGCGTAGATCCGCAGCCCCCCGTCATACAGCAGCCGGGTCGCCTCGGCGCGGCTGAGGCCCCGCTGGTCCGAAAGGTCCGCAATCAGGTCCTCAATCAGCGCATCAGTGAAGTAGTCGGTCGGGGTGTTGTCCCGCTCCGGGTCCTTGCCGGTGCCGGTGATGACCAGCGGCTCCGCGACTGCGGCATCGTGCTCCTGCTGGGTGATGAAGCCCTCCTCCAGCATCTCGTCCAGCACATAGTTGCGCCGCTCGAGATGCTCCTGCGGCCGCGTCACCGGGTTGTACCGCGCCGGGCTGCGGGTAATGGCGGCAAGGCTGGCGCACTGCGCGAGGGTGAGCTTGTCCACCGTCGTGCCGAACAGCTTTTCGGCCGCGGCCGCCACCCCGGCGGTGTTGTCGGTGAAGCTGATGGTGTTGAGGTAGGCCTCGAGGATGGTCTCCTTATCATACGCCGCGTCCATCCGCAGCGCGCGCCAGATCTCCCGGACCTTTCGCAAATATCCCTCCAGCCCGCTGGCGTCATCGTCCCGCGTCAGGTTTTTGACCAGCTGCTGGGTGATGGTGGACGCGCCGATTTTGATCCCATCCTCCCCGCCAAAATAGCTGCCGGTCAGGGCATACTTTATCTCATTGAGGGCGGCATATACCGTGCGGACAAAGTTGACCCCGTGATGGTCGTAAAAGTCCTTATCCTCCACCGCGACGAACGCATCCTTGAGATAGCGCGGCATCAGGCTGCCGTCCACATACTGCTTGTTCTGAGTACAGGGCAGGGTGGCGTATTCCTCCCACTCGCCGCCCTCCTCCCGCGCATAGATGACGGTCTCGGTCTTATATGGGATCTGGTCAAGGTCCAGCCAGAGATCGTCGTTGCGGGTGGAGACGCCGAGGTAAATCCCAAGGCTGCCCACCCCCAGCACAAACAGGAGCAGCAGGGCCAGCGGCGCCCGCACCTTCCAAGAGCGCCGGCGCTTTGGCGGCTTTTCCCGCGGCGGCTCTCGCCGCGCCGCGGCGGGTTTGGGGGTCGCAAAGCGTTTTTTGTTCTGCCGGTCGCCGCCCGATGCAGGCGGCATTTCCCGATAGGGGCTCTGCGCATCTTCCCGCGCATCCAAGACAAAATTTTCGTCAAAGATGTTTCCGCTGCCGTTTTTCCCCTCCCGATAAGGGTGCTGTGCATCCTTTGCCATCCAAATCACCTCCTGCCGCAGTGCTTTTTCTATCATTTTACCGCTCTACCGGAACAAATTCTCGGCTATTTTGTAAATTTTCCGGCGGCGGCGCCCGCCTGCGCCAAAGGTAGACATTCCTCGCGGAATTATAGTATAATAATATGGATTCTCTATTTTGTCCAGTCTCGGAAAGGGTGTTGTTATTTGGAGAGCGCACTGGTCGGCTGCACCGGTTTTGTCGGCGGCAATCTCGCCGCCTGTCACCCCTTTGAGGGGAACTATCATTCCACCAATATCAAGGACGCTTTCGGCACGCGGCCGCAGCTGCTGGTCTACGCTGGGCTGCCCGCCGCAAAGTATCTCGCCAACACCGACCCCGATGCGGATTGGGCGGTCTGCCGGCAGGCGGCAGAGAATATCCGCGCAATCCGGCCAAGCAGGCTGGTGCTGATTAGCACCGTCGACGTCTTCTCCGATTCCCGCGGTGCGGACGAGGACGCCGTCTCCGATCTTGACAACCCGCAGGCCTATGGCCGCAACCGCGCCCGGCTTGAGCAGCTGGTGCGCGCCGACTACCCGGACGCGCTGATTATCCGCCTGCCGGCGCTGTACGGGACGGGGCTGAAAAAGAACTTTCTCTTTGACCTGCACACCATCACCCCCGCGATGCTGCGGGAGGATAAATACCGCGCGCTGGCAGCGCGCAGCGCCTTGGTGCGCAGCGGCTACGAGCCGGGTTCAAACGGCTTTTACCGTCTGGCTGCAGGCGCGGACCGGGCGGCGCTGCGGGCCTTTTTTGCGGCAAACGACTTCAATGCCCTCAGCTTTACCGACAGCCGCAGCCGCTACCAGTTTTTCCCGCTCTCCCGCCTGTGGCTGGACTTCTGCACCGCACTAATCGCAGGTCTGACCCTGCTGCTTTTTTTTTTTAATGAT
>CALXBJ010000119.1 GCA_944386515.1 uncultured Pygmaiobacter sp. | reverse complement strand
CACTCGACCCCCTTGCAGCGGCAGGTGGTGTAGAACTTGTGGAACAGGGTCGCCAGATCGGTGACATACCGGGTGATCCGGGCCGGGTCGTAGTTGCGGGCCGCGGTGTTGATCTCCTCGGGGAAGTAGCCGATGTGCCGGATCAGCTCGATCTCGTTCTCATCGGTCAGCACCGACAGGTCGACCTTGTCCGCCGCCTCGAGCCGCACCCCCTCCTCGGCCATCATCCGCAGGATGCTGCAGATCCGGGCATGGGCGTACTGGACATAGTAGACCGGGTTGTCGCTGTCCTGCTTGATCGCGAGGTCGAGGTCAAACAGCACCTGCGCGCCCGGCTCCCGCTGGTTGAAGAAGAACCGCGCGCTGTCGATGGGCACCTCGTCCAGCAGGTCGACCAGCGAGATCGCCTTGCCGGTGCGCTTGCTCATCCGCACCTCCTGGCCGTCCCGCATCAGCTTGACCAGCTGCATCAGCACGATGTCCAGCCGGCTGCCGGACAGCCCCACCGCGTCCATCGAGCCCCGCATCCGGGCCACATGGCCGGCGTGGTCGGCGCCCCAGACGTCGATCGCCTGATCGAAGCCCCGGGTGACCAGCTTATTATAATGGTAGGCGATGTCGGCGGCAAAGTAGGTCGGGATCCCGTTGGCACGCACCAGGACCTCGTCCTTGGGGCCGTCCTGCGCCTCCCCCTCGCCGGCCTTGGGGTTCTTGTTCGCGCCCCATTTCAGGCTGTATTCCCCGGCGCGGTACCAGATCGCGCCGTCCTTCTCATAGGTCGCGCCGAGGGCGGCCAGCTTGTCCAGCACATCCTGCACCGCGCCGCTCTTGTGCAGCTCGCTCTCGAGGAACCACACGTCGTAGTGGATGCGGTACTTCTCCATCGCGTCCTTCATCGCCTGGATGTTCAGCGGCAGCGCGTAGTCGACCAGCGCCTGCTTGCGCTCGGCCTCGGGCTTGTCCAGATAGGCGTCCCCGTACAGGTCGGCAAACTCCCGCGCGCGCTGCTTGATGTCCTCGCCCTGATACCCCTTCTCGGGGAAGGGGACCGCGTCCTCCCCCTTGAAGATCTGCAGATAGCGGGCGGACAGGCTGTCCCCGAACTTCTCGATCTGGTTGCCCGCGTCGTTGACATAGAACTCCCGGGTGACGTCGTAGCCGGCCCACTCCATCGCCGCGGCGAGGCAGTCGCCCAGCGCGCCGCCCCGCGCGTTGCCCAGGTGCATCGGGCCGGTGGGGTTGGCCGAGACGAACTCGACGTTGACCTTCTTGCCCGCGCCGAGGTCGGTGCGGCCCCACTCCTCCTTTGCGAGGTTCGCCGCGAGGACGACCTCCTCAAAATACCGGTGGGAGAGGAAGAAGTTGATAAAGCCGGGGCCCGCGGCCTCCAGCCGGTCAAACGGGGTCGCGCTGCAGTCGGCGTGGTCGATCAGGATCTCGGCGATCCTGCGCGGGGGCAGCCGGAACGCCCGGGCCGAGACCATCGCCGCGTTGCAGGCCAGGTCCCCGTTCTTGATGTCGCCGGGGATCTCCACCTTGAAGGCGGGGGCCGGATCGCCGGGCAGCGTGCCGTCGGCCACCGCCGCCCCCATCGCGGACAGGATCAGTTGATAGGCCGCGTCCTTTGCGCGGGCCACGGGATTGAAATACTTGAACTCCAAAATCGTTATGCCTCCCTGACGGTAATGTTGACGGTGTTTTTCGAAAACGGATTTGCGTTGATGTCCAGATTGTAGCTGAAGTGCAGGCTGCCGCCCCGGTCGGTCAGGTCCGCGACGATCTCGTCGGCGGCGATGCCCATCGTGATCGACCCGTGGCCGGTGTCGTAGTGGCAGATGTGGCGGCGGCCCCGCTCGATGACCAGCTGGCTGGGCATCGGCCCGTAGCGCAGCATACTCACCTTGCCCAGCTTGTCCAGCTTGACGGTGGTGGTGCAGCCCTCATAGCCGGTGGCCTCGGTCTCGCGGTAGCTGATGTAGTAGCTGCCGCCCCGGTGCACAAAGCTGCCCCGGGTCATCAGCTCGACCGAGTTGGTCTCCCCGTCCGACTCCTGCGTGCCGGTGATCTTGATGAAATAGTCCTCGCTCATATCGATCCCTCCAAACCGCGGCGCGGTGTGCCGCGGGCTGTTCTTCCTATCTTATATATGGCGGTCACGGCGCGGCGAGGGTGAAGGGGTGCACCGCGCCGGACAGGTCCTTGCCCAGGAAGAGGCCGCCGACCTCGGCGAAGTTCTCCCCCGAGTCGCTGACATAAAACTGCACCTCGCCGCCCGATGTGCGCCCGCGCAGCCGCCCGGCGCCCGCCAGCGCGTCCCGCAGCGCCAGCGCCCCCTGCGCGCCCGAGTCGATCAGGGTGACGCCGGGGCCCATCTCGTCCGCGATTGCATCCGCAATCAGCGGGTAGTGGGTGCAGCCGAGGATCAGGGTGTCCACCCCCGCCTCCTTCAGCGGGGCCAGATACTCCCGCGCGAGGGCGGTGACGATCGGCTCCCCGCGGCCGACATACCCGTTCTCGATCACCGGGACAAACAGCGGGCAGGCCCGCACGGTGACCGAGAGGGGAAGCTGCGGCGCGTCCAGCGCGTTCAGCGCCCGGGTGTAGCTGCCGCTCTTGACCGTCGCGGCGGTCGCGATCACCCCGATGCGGCCGTTTTTGGTGGCCCGCGCCGCGGCCGCGGCCGAGGCGTCCACCACCCCGATAAAGGGCACCGGCAGGCCGGCGGTGTAGTCGGCGGGCAGGGTGGAGGAGACGGTGTTGCAGGCGCACAAAATCGCCTTGACCCCCCGCGAGAGCAAAAAGGCGACGTCCTGCTGCCCGTAGCGGATGATGGTGTCCCGGCTGCGGCTGCCGTAGGGGGTGCGGGCGGTGTCGCCGAAATAGAGGAGATCCTCCCCCGGCAGCAGCCGCGCCAGCTCCCGCACGCCGGTCAGCCCGCCCAGGCCGGAATCAAAGACCCCGATCGGCCGGTTATCCATTCGGGATCTCCTTCCGCTCAAAGGCCAGCCGGATCAGCCGGTCCAGCAGCTCGCCGTAGCTCATCCCCGAATGGATCATCAGCTTGGGATACATACTGATATCGGTGAAGCCGGGCAGGGTGTTGATCTCGTTGAGCAGCACCCTGCCGGTGCCCTCCTCGACAAAGAAGTCCACCCGCGCGAGGCCGGTGCAGCAGAGCGCCCGGTAGGCGCGCTGCGCGATCTCGCGCACCTCGGCCAGCTTCTCCTCGCTGAGATGGGCGGGGATCGCCACCCGGCTGGTGCCGGCGATGTACTTGTCGTCATAGGTGTAAAACTCCTGGCTGGCCAGGATCTCGCCCGGGCCGACGGCGACCAGCGCCTCGTTGCCCGACACCGCGCACTCGACCTCCTGCCCGCGGACGAACCGCTCAAAGACGATCCGGCTGTCGTGGGCCAGCGCCAGATTCACCGCCTCCCGCAGCGCGGCGCGGTCGGCCGCCTTGCTGATGCCCACCGAGCTGCCGGCGTTGGCCGGCTTGACAAAGATCGGCCAGCCCAGCTTCTGCTCCAGCCGGTCGGCGATCGCGTCGAACTCGCCCAGCTCGCTGCGGGTCATATAGTCCCACTCGCACCGGTCGATGCCGCTGGCGTCCATCACCAGATTGGCCGCCGCCTTGTCCATGCACAGCGCGCTCGAGAGCACCCCGCAGCCCACATAGGGGATGCCGGCCAGCTCCAGCAGGCCCTGCACCGTGCCGTCCTCCCCGCCGCGGCCGTGCAGCACCGGGAAGACGGCGTCGATCTTCATCAGGCTGAAGGCGCCGTTCTCGCATTTGACCAGCCCGCGGTCCACCGCGTCGGGGGACAAAAAGGCGGGCACGCAGTCGGGGTACCGCTCCCAGCTGCCGTCGGCCAGATGCTCCACCGGGCCGGGGTAGTACAGCCAGCGCCCCTTCTTGGTGATGCCCACCGGGATGACCTCGTACCGGTCGGCGGGGATGTTGCGGATCACCGAGGTGGCCGACATCAGCGAGACCTCGTGCTCGCTGGAGACGCCGCCGAACAAAACGCAGATCTTTTGCTTTGCCATCAAAAATACCTCTCTTCAAAAACCCGCGCCGCGTGCCGCGCGGGGGATGTCTGCCAAAACAGCCGCGCCCCGCCGCGGGCAAATGCGGCGGCGGGAAAAAATGCAGATACAGATATATATTACCATATAGCGCCGCGTATGAAAAGGGGGCAAACGCCCCCTCCCCCCGCGCCGGCGGCAAAAAAATTGCCCCGCGGCGCGGATTTTGCGTTTTTGCCCTTGACGCGGGGGGTCAGGGTGTGGTATAGTAAATCTACCTCTTTGCAGGTCTATTTTTTTGTGCCTATTTTTAAGCGCAAAAAGGGCCTGCGCCCAAAGGAAAAAGAGGGAGGCAAGCCCGCCCCCGGCTGACGGGGATGCGGCGAGATGAACCGTTTAATGGAGGTGCCGAAGAATGAGAGTCAAAATTACCCTTGCCT
>CALXBJ010000118.1 GCA_944386515.1 uncultured Pygmaiobacter sp. | reverse complement strand
CGCTGATCTCGGGCAGCTTGAGGGGCAGCTCGCTCTCGGGGATCGGCTGCCAGCCGCACTTCTCGCAGTAGACCATCGGGATCGGCTCGCCCCAGTAACGCTGACGGCTGAACACCCAGTCGCGGAGCTTGAAGTTGGTCTTCTTGACCCCCTTGCCCTCCTTCTCCAGCCACTCGGTGATCGCAGCCTTCGCCTCGTCAACCGACATCCCGGTCAAAAAGCCGCTGTTCACCATCACGCCGGTGGCGCAGTCGGTAAAGGCCTCCTTGGTGATGTCGCCGCCGGCGACCACCTCGATGATCGGCAGGCCGAACACCTTGGCAAAGTCATAGTCGCGCTGGTCGTGGCCCGGCACCGCCATGATCGCGCCGGTGCCGTAGCTGGCCAGAACGTAGTCGGAGACAAAGATGGGGATCTCCTTGCCGTTGACCGGGTTGATCGCCATCACCCCGTCCAGCCGCACGCCGGTCTTTTCCTTAGCAAGCTCGGTGCGCTCACAATCGCTCTTGCGGGCGGCGGCGGCGCGGTAGGCGCGCACCTCCTCGATGTTGTTGATCTTGTCCGCCCACTTGTCGACAAACTTGTGCTCGGGCGCGATGACCATGTAGGTGACACCGAACAGGGTGTCCGGGCGGGTGGTGTAGACGATCATCTCGTCCCCCTCGGTGGTGCCGAAGGTGACCTCTGCGCCGTGGCTGCGGCCGATCCAGTTCTTCTGCTGGGTGGTGACCCGGTCGATGAAGTTGACGGTGTCCAGATCGTCAATCAGCCGGTCGGCATAGGCGGTGATCCGCAGCATCCACTGGCTCTTGACCCGGTGCACCACCGGGCTGTGGCAGCGCTCGCAGGTGCCGTTGACGACCTCCTCGTTGGCCAGCACCACCTTGCAGCCGGTGCACCAGTTGACGTTCATCTCTTTTTTGTAGGCGAGGCCCTTTTTGTACAGCTGGAGGAAGATCCACTGGGTCCACTTGTAATAGGACGGGTCGGTGGTGTTGACCTCGCGGTCCCAGTCAAAGGAGAGGCCCAGGCTCTTGAGCTGGCTCTTGAACCGCGCCACATTGTCCTTGGTGACGATCTCGGGGTGGATGTGGTTCTTCATCGCGAAGTTCTCGGTGGGCAGGCCAAAGGCGTCCCAGCCCATCGGGTAGAGCACATTGTACCCGTCCAGCCGCTTTTTGCGGGCGACAATGTCCAGCGCGGTGTAGCTGCGCGGATGGCCGACGTGCAGCCCCTGCCCGGAGGGATAGGGGAACTCCACCAGCGCGTAGAACTTGGGCAGGGTGTAGTCCTGCTTTGCCGCGAAGGTGTGTTCGTCATCCCACTTTTTCTGCCATTTCTTCTCAATGGCCTTGAAATCGTACTTCACAACTCATTCCTCCCACTTTTGCGGCCCCGCACGGGGCCGTCTTTCCTCTCTCTCACCCCCGTTGGGGCGAATTGGATCCGTTACAGCTCGATCTCGACCGGGGTCGCGTCGGCCCACAGGTGCTCCAGATCATAGAAGTCCCGCGTCTCGGGGTAAAAGACATGGACGATGACGGTGCCGTAGTCCAGCAGGATCCAGTTGCGGGCGTCCATGCCCTCCCGGTGCAGCGGCTGAACGCCGGCCTGATCCAGCTGGTATTCCACCTCGTCCGCCAGCGCCTTGACCTGTGTGGCGCTCTGGCCGGTGCCGATGACAAAATAGTCGGTCAGGACGGTCAGGTCCTCTACCTTCAGTACCCGGATGTCGTTTGCCTTTTTGGAGTCCATCGCCTTTGCGACGGCGGTTGCCAGTTCCAAGGATGTCACTTTTCTTCCTGCCTTTCTGTTGATTTTTGGGTTATGCCGCGGGCGCAGAGGAGCTGCTCTCCTCGGTTTCGCTCTGGATGTTGCCCTGTCCCCACTGGGCGGTGCCGGAATCGATGCTGTCCATCGACTGGCCGGTGCCGTCGTTGACGCTCGAGACGGTGTTCTGCAGCTCAATCAGCCCGAGCGACTCGGCGCCCACCGGGTCGGAATAGGGGCGGAAATGCTCGTTGAGGATCTCCGCCGTCGCCTCGAGATGGACGGTGTAGACGCTCTGCCCGTTCACGGTGCAGGCCTCGCCGGGCACGGTGAACATCAGGATGTTTTCGCTGGGGACATTGATGACCTTGCCCGCCAGCGAGCACATCTTGGCCAGATTGATGTCGGTCTTGACATACTGGATATAGGCGGGCATCACCTTGATGATGTCGGACAGCGGGAAGCTCTTAAAGGTCTTGAGCAGCGCCGAGTACATATACCGCTGCATCTCCAGCCGGCCGATGTCGGCATTGCCGTAGTTGTGCCGCTGGCGGACCATGAACTCGGCGGTCTCCCCGTCAATCTTGTGGGTGCCGGCGGGCAGGACGTTGCCCTCATCGTCCACGATGTCCATCGGGACGGTGACCTCGATGCCGCCGATGGCGTTGATGACCGCCTTGAACGCGTCCATATCGATGGTCATATAGTAGTCGACCGGCAGCTTGAACTGCTCATTGATTAAGGTCGCGAGGGCGGCAATCGGCGGGTCGGTCTCGCCCCGCAGCGCCACCGCGTTGATCTTGCCGGTGCCGCCGGTGTTGACCGAACTCCCGACATAGGTGTCCCGCGGGATCTGCAGCATCGAGATCTGGTTTGCCTTCATATCAAAGGTGACATAGAGGATCACGTCGGTGAAGCCCATCCCGTTGGGATACTCCCGCCCCTCCTCAAAGTCGATGCCGGCGCACAGGATGTTGACGACATCCCCCTTGAGGGCGTCCTCGGTGCCGATCTCGCTGGGCAGCGCGCCCGCGCCGCCGGTGACCAGATTGTTGAGCAGGTTATAGACCGCAAAGCAGACCACCCCGCAGGCGAGCAGCACGGTGGCCAGCACCCCGAAAAAGCGCCGGCGGCGCTTTTTTGCGGCGGCCTTCCTGCGCCGGGCGGCCGCTGCGCGCTGCTGCGCGGGGGAGGCGCGGTGCTCGTCATAGGGGGAGGCGCGGTGCGCATAGGCGCTGCGGCGCTGCTGCTCCTGCGGATGGTAGTAGGGATTGGTTGGTTTTTTTGCCATGGTTGCTATTTGCCTTTCCTGTTTTAGGCGTGCTGGGTATGGTAATACTGGTTCTCCAGCTCGCGCAGCGCGAGCTTGGAGTCCTCGTCAATCTGCTTGTGCTCCTTCTTGAGCCACTGCAAACTGTACTGCAGCGCCCGGATCAGCGCCTTATCCAGATCCTTTTTCAGCAGCTTGCGCAGCTCCTCCACCTCGGGATAGCTGCGGTCCTCGCTGCACATAGCCGCCATATACACCACCTTGTCCACAAGGGTCATCCCCGGGCGGGCGGAGGTGTGGCAGGCGATCGCATCGAGGATCTCGGGGTCCTCGATGCCCAGCTCGTTGGCGGCGTCGACCATGCCCGCCGCCGCGTGCCAGACGCTCTGCGGCTCTTCGGCCGCATCTTGTGTCCTTATATCATT
>CALXBJ010000117.1 GCA_944386515.1 uncultured Pygmaiobacter sp. | reverse complement strand
GCGCCCGGTTGACGCTCTCCCGGCGGCGCAGGGTGCCGCGGGCAACGACGACATACTCGCTCTTGAGAGAGGACGCCTTCTCAAAGACCTCCTTCGCGGTGCCGTCGTCAAAGGCCAGCTGCAGGATCCCGGTGGTGTCCCGCAGGTCGGCAAAAATCACGCCGCCGAGATCCCGGCTCTTGGCAATCGAGCCGGCGACGGTGATCTCGTCCCCGACCCGCTCGACGGTCAGCTCGCCGCAGTAGTCGGTGCGGCGCAGGTTTCCCATTTTTTCCAGTGCCATTCCTTTTATCCCTCTCCTCATCGCCCATACGGGCGGTTTCGTTTCTTGCATTCGGCGGGCAGTTTAAAACCGGCCTTCCAGCGGCGCCAACCCGTTTTCGGCCAGCTCCTGCAGCGAGATCTCGATCTCGGCGCCGTCGCTCATCCGCTTGAGCTTTGCGCTGCCGGAGGAGACCTCATTCTCGCCCAGCACCGCGGTGTACTTCGCGCCGATCTTGTTGGCGTACTTCATCTGGGGCTTGAGCCCGCGGCCCATCACGTCGGTCTCCACCCAGAGCCCCTTTTCCCGCAGCGGGGCGGCGATCCGCTCGGCCAGCGCGCGGGCCGGCTCGCCCATGCTGCACAGGTACAGCTCGGGGGTGCGGTCGGCCGGGAATGCAATCCCCTCGGCCTCCATCACCATCAGCAGCCGCTCAAGCCCCATCCCGAAGCCGATGCCGGGGGTGGGCTTGCCGCCCAGCTGCTCGACAAGGCCGTCATACCGGCCGCCGCCGCAGACAACCCCCTGCGCGCCCGCGCCGGTGTGAATAAACTCGAACACGGTGCGGGTGTAGTAGTCCAGCCCGCGCACGATGGTCGGGTTTTCGACATACTCGATCCCGATGTTCTCAAGGCCGGCCTTGACCTTGGCAAAGTGGTCGCGGCAGTCCTCGCACAAAAAGTCCCGCATCAGCGGCGCGCCCTTGGCGATCTCGCTGCAGATGGGGCTCTTGCAGTCGAGGATGCGCAGCGGGTTGCGCTCGAGCCGGTCGCGGCAGGTGTCGCACAGCTCCTCGATATGGCCCCGGAAATAGGACCGCAGCGCCTCGTGATACTTCGGCCGGCAGTTGGGGCAGCCGATGGAATTGAGCTGCAGCTGCACCTTTTTCAGGCCGGCTTTCCGGATGCAGGCGGCCGCGGCCGCAATCACCTGCACATCCGCCTCGGGGGCAGCGGCGCCGAACATCTCGATGCCCAGCTGGTGGAACTCACGCAGCCGGCCGGACTGGGGCTTTTCATACCGGAAGCAGCTCTGCAGATAGTAGGCGCGCACCGGCAGCGCCTCGCCCAGCAGGCCGTGCTCGAGGATGGCCCGCACCGTGTTGGCGGTGCCCTCCGGACGCAGGGTGATGCTCCGCCCGCCCTTGTCGTTGAAGGTGTACATCTCCTTGCCCACGACGTCGGTGGTCTCCCCGACACCGCGGGTGAATAGCTCGGTTGCCTCGAAGGTCGGCAGCCGGATCTCCTTATATCCGAAGGAGGCCACCGTGTCCCGCAGCGCCCCCTCGAGATACTGCCAGCGATAGCTCTCGGCAGGCAGTACGTCCTTTGTGCCCTTTTGGGCCGTGATTTTTTCCAATCCCCTCATCCTTTCTCCGCGTGCGGAAAAGCTGCCCTTGCCGCCGCAAACTGGGGCGCCGCAGCCCCCCGCACGCCCTGCGCCGGCCGCGAAACCGCGCGGGGCGCCGAACTTTTTTTAGTGTACCGCGGCGGCGGTGGATTGTCAACGCCCGCGCCGCGCCGCAGCACGAAAAACGGCCCGGAGCATCCCCCCGGGCCGCTGTCCTGTTGTCAAATCTTCGGGTTGACGATATTGCGCCAATCCAGATCGCCCCGCTCAAGGCCGTGGATCAGCACCTCGGCGGTGGCGATGTTGGTGGCCACCGGGATGTTGTGCACATCACACAGCCGCAGCAGGTTGAGCTCGTTGGGCTCATGGGGCTTTGCCGAGATGGGGTCGCGGAAGAAAAGCAGCAGGTCGATCTCGTTGCAGGCAATCCGGGCCGCGATCTGCTGGTCGCCCCCATGGCTGCCGGGCAGAAAGCGCTGAATCGACAGGCCGGTCGCCTCGCTCACCATCTTGCCGGTGGTTCCGGTTGCAACCAGCTTGTGCAGGCTGAGCACCCGGCAGTATGCAATACAGAACTGGACCATCAGCTCCTTTTTGGAATCATGCGCGATGAGTGCGATATTCATGCTTTTCCCTCCGTTTTTGTTATCGGGGAACCGGCCCCGTCCGGACAGACCCGCCGCCTCTGTCAGCGCACCGCCAGCGGAACCTCCTCGCCGAGGATCCGCCGCGCAATATGATCCACCGCGGTGAAGGCGGTCAGCCGCGGGTCGGGAGCCGTGCCGGCCGCAGCGGCTGCGGCCAGCTCTTCACTATAAGGGACCACCCCGATCAACTGGGCGCCCACCGTATCAATACATTCGTCCAGATCACGCACCGGGTTGCGGGCAAACGCCCCAACCAGCACCTTGTTGATGACCAGCCGCACCGAGGGCAGCCCGGCGGCAAAAAGCTCATCCGCCACAATCCGGCCGTCCCGCATGGTGACGGGGTCGGGGGTGATGACCACCAGCCCCATCGTCGCCGCCGCACAGGCGGCCTTGAAGGCGTCCCCCAATCCGGCGGCGGTGTCCAGCAGCAGATAGTCAAAGCAGCCGGCCATCCGCCCGGCGAGCACCCGCAGCGCCTGCGGCCGGATTTGGCCGCCGCTGTAAGGGGCGCTGATCACCGAAAGCCCGGGGAAAAGCGGGCTTTCCACCACCGCCTTATCCGGATCGCACCGCCCGGAAAAGATATCCTCGATGTCGTACACCGTCCGGCCGCAGACACCCGCAATGATGTCCACGCTCCGCAGGCCGCTGTCCAGCTCGACCAGCAGCACCCGCTTGCCGTGTGCGGCGAGCCGCGCGCCCAGATAGACCGACAGCGTGCTCTTCCCGGTGCCTCCCTTGCCGGAGGCCACCATCAGCACCTTTCCCGTCCCGATCCTCTCCTTCTGTGCGACTTTGTGTGAAATCTGCAGAATACTTGCGCGCTTCCCCACAATAAAGTAATTATACCACATCAAAATGAACAGCACAACAGGGTCTTGGCTCTTTCATTTCGTAAATTGTTCCAAATTCTGTAATTTTCGCGCAATTTTTCACAAAATGCTCAGCGGCGCGCAATACACCCAAAGAGGCCGCGGGCACAGGCGGTCAGGGCAGCAGCTGGCCGCTTGCCACCGGGGTGCTGTTTTGGTTCTTGTCGATGTAATAGGCGTCAAAGACGTCCCGCACCGAGCGGGCCAGCTGATAGCCGTTGCCAGCGACCTCCGCCACCGCGCCGATTGCAAGCTCCGGTTCCTCCACCGGGCCGTAGGCGACGATGGTTGCATTGTACTCGTTCTTGCCGTACTCATCCTTTTTGCCGGTCTCGGCGGTGCCGGTCTTGCTGGCAATCTGGTACTGGTAGGTGCCGAGGAACTGCTCGGCGGTGCCCACCCGGCTGGCCAGCAGCATCCCCTGCTCGACCTGATCGAAGGCCGCCTCAATCGCGGCCTCGTCCCCTTCCACCTTGGCTGCGACCTCGACCTGCGTCTCCTCGATCAGCTCGCTGAAGTCATAGCTGCGGATCGCCGCGACGAGATGGGTGCGGTAACGGGTGCCGCCGTTTGCAATCGCTGCGGCATAGGTTGCCAGCTGCACCGGGGTGACCTGTGTGTCCTGCTGGCCGATTGCCGCCTGTACGACGTTGCCCTGCTGCCAGTCCTCCCCGGTCATTGTGAGATGGTATTCGGGGGTCGAGAGGTTGCCGGTCGACTCGCCGACCTCAAGGCCGGTCTTCTGGCCAAAGCCGAGGGTCGAGGCCATCGAGTTGAAGGTGTCAAGGCCCAGCCGCCGCCCGAGGTCGTAGAAGAAGATGTTGCAGGAGTCCTGCAGCGCGGTGCGCACATTTTCATTCCCATGGACGTGGGTGCACTTGGGCTGATAGTCGCTCCAATAGGTATAGGTCCCGCCGCAGTATAAGGTGTAGTCGGGGGTAATCATCCCCTCGAGCAGCCCCTCGGCCGCAACCGAGCATTTGAAGGTCGAGCCGGGCCGGTAGAGGCCGGTGAAGGCCCGGTTGAGCAGCGGCAGCAGCTCGTCGGAGGCGTAGGTGCTGTAATTTGAGCTGTACAGCGCGAGGTCGTAGCTCGGATAGGTCGCGGCGGCGAGCACCCCGCCGGTCTTGCCGTCGAGCACCACCAGCGCGGCGCCCTCAGCCTCCCCCTCCCGGTTGGCCTTTGCGGTGTTGCGCAGCACCATGACCTGATTTTCGAGGATCTCCTGGCACTCCGCCTGCAGGTTCTTGTCGATGGTCAGCACCACCGTGTCCCCCGGGATCGGCTCAACGACGGTGGTGGAGACGACGCTGCCGGTGCGGGTCAGCTCGATCTGCATCTTGCCGTCGACCCCCTTGAGGGTGCTCTCGTAGGCCAGCTCGATGCCGCTCTTGCCCACGAGGTCGTTCATCTTGTAGTTATCCTTATTTTTATAGGTGGATTCCCACTCCTCGGCATAGATCTTGCCGACGGTGCCGATAATATGGGGCATCAGGGTGGTGTCGGGATAGCTGCGGACGGTGCCCTCCATCACATAGACCCCCGGCAGGTCGAGGTTGTTCTCCTTGACCGTCGCGACCGTCTTCATCGAGACGTCGCTGGCCAGCACAAAGGGGGTGGCGTTGCTGTACTCCTCGTACTGCATCTGGTAGCGGATGCCCGCGAGGGTGCGCTGATACTCCTCGGGGACATCCTCGAGGCCGTAGGTCTCGATCATCTTGTCATAGACATTCTGGGCGGTGGCGTACTGCGCAAGGCCGAGGTTTGTCTTCATCCGCTCGACATCGGCGTCCCGCCCCTCCTCAAACTGATAGGGCGCGGTGTGGGTCAGCGGGGCGTCGTCGTTCCAGCTCTCGCCGTTGGCCGAGAGGATCTCCACCATCCGCAGCAGCACCTCGTTGAGCTGGTCGTCGGGCAGCATCGCCTTGATGAGCCACAGGTGATAGGCCGCGCGGTTGGTGGCGATGGCCCGGCCGTAGCGGTCGACGATCTCCCCGCGCGCGGCGGGAATCGGCAGCTCAATCAGGGTGGTGGAGGTGGCCTTGTCGCGGTATTCCGCGCCCTCGACCACCTGCAGCTGGAACAGCTTGACCGAGAAGACGGCCATCACCGCCAGCACCCCTGCCAGCAGGAGCAGCGCCCTCTTTTTCAATTTTGCCTGCTCCTTCATCCGGCAGACCTCCCTTTCGAGTTGTGTTGCAGAAGGGAACGATTATTCCTCATAGACAAACCGCGCGGCGATCTTTCGGGTCAGCCAGCGGGGAACGGCGGTCACCGCCGCCGACAGCAGGACGACCGGCAGCACCCGCCGCAGGTAGAGCCAGCCCAGCCCGCCGTACCCGTGCAGCAGATAGTTGAACAGAAAATCGCTGCTGCAGACCAGCAGCATCACCCCGCCGGCCAGCAGCGAGAGGTTGAGCGGGGTGTCCCGCAGATAGAGGGCGACCAGCGCCGCGCAGCAAAAGCAGAGCACCATCAGCTGGATCGCAAAAAAGCCCCCGGTACGCCCGGAGGCGATGTCCCACAAAAGGCCCGCCGCGGCGCCCCACAGCGCGCCGGGAAAGACCCCCTCAAGCACCGCGATGCAGACCGCTGTCGGCACCAGCAGCACCACCTTTGCGCCGAAAAAGCTCAAAAAGCCCGGCGTGGTCTGCAGCACGTAGGCCGCAAACAGACACAGCGCGTAACACAGCTGCTTTGCAATCAGGGTCAGCGTGCGTTTTCTCGCGTCCATTGCGCCCTCCCTTATTCGCTGAACTCGGTGATGACCATCACCGAGGTGACCTTCTCGATGTCCTCATACGGCTCGATGATGGCGACCATCGACTTGCCGCTTTCCTCCAGACGGACCTCGACCACCGTGCCGACCGCCAGCTGTTTGGGAAAGACGCCCCCCTCGCCGGTGGTGATGACCTCATCCCCCGCCGTGGCGAGGGTGTCCCTCGGCAGCAGGGTCATCGCGCACTGCCCCTCGAGGGAGAGGGCGGTGTCCCCGCCCACAAGGCCGATGTCGCCGGTGCGGCTGACCATGCAGCCCACCGAGACGCTGGGGTCGAGGATGGTGGCCACCTTGGCATAGTTGGGGCCGACCTCAATCACCCGGCCGACGATCCCACTCGCGGTGATGACGCAGTCCTTGACCTCGATCCCGTGGCGGCTGCCCTTATCGATGGTAAAGCCGCAGTATTTATCCAGTGCGTCGCGGCCGATCACCTTTGCATTGACGATCTGCCGGTCGGGGAACTCCTCCTTGATCCCCCACGCCTCCCGCAGCTGCTCGTTTTCCCGCTTGATCAGTTCGTAGTCGACCAGCTGGGCGCGCAGCTCGGCATTCTCCGCCTGCAGCTGCTCGTTTTCCTCCATGATGGAGTCGATCCGGATGTACTTGTCGACAAACCCCTCAATCGCGTTTGATACCGCGGAGGAGATCCGCTGCAGCGGCACTGCGGCGGCGCCCAGCAGCTCCTGCGGGGCGGCGGTCAGCCGCCCGTTGGCCGCGGCGTAGGTCATCACCCCGGCCAGCAGCACCAGAACGCCCATCAGGATCTTGAATTTGACCGTAGAAAAAAAGTCTTTCACGCCTGCCTATCCTCACAGTCAGAGATTGAATGCCCGCCCCGCAGGGCGGCAAAATTTGCAAAAACGGCAGCCGGACAAGCCGCCGGCCGGCGGGAATGCCCGCCGATGCCGACAGCCCTCGGGCCGCCGCTTTTTCCTTCCTTACCGATCAGAACTTGCGCTCGGCGTCGGCAACGACCTCCGCCAGCAGGTCCATATTATCCAGCACCAGCCCCGCGCCGGTCGCCACGCAGTCCAGCGGGGTCTCGGCGACATGGACGTCGATGCCGGTGTAGCTGTTGACCAGCTGATCCAGCCCGCGCAGCAGCGCGCCGCCGCCGGTCAGCATGATGCCGTGGTCGATGATGTCGGCCGCCAGCTCGGGCGGGGTGCGCTCGAGGGTCTCCTTGATCGCGTCGATCACCCGGTGCAGCGGCTCATCCAGCGCGTCCCGGATCTCCTCGCTGTGGACGGTGATGTTCTTGGGCAGGCCGTCGACCAGATTGCGGCCCTTGATGTCGATGCTCTTCTCCTCCTCGAGCTTGTAGGCGGAGCCGATCTCGATCTTAATCAGCTCAGCGGTGCGCTCACCGATGAGCAGGTTGTATTTGCGCTTGATATAGGCGATGATCGCGGCGTCGAACGCGTCGCCGCCCACCCGCACGCTGCGGGAGGCCACGATGCCGCCAAGGCTGATGACCGCGACCTCGCTGGTGCCGCCGCCGATATCCACCACCATGCTGCCGGTCGCCTCCGACACGGGCAGGCCCGCGCCGATCGCCGCGGCCATCGGCTCCTCGATGACCATGACCTGACGCGCGCCGGCCTTGAGGCTGGCCTCCCGCACCGCGCGCCGCTCGACCTCGGTGACGCCGGAGGGGATGCAGATGACCACCCGCGGGCGGTTGAACAGGCTGGTGCCGCAGGCCTTTTTGATGAAGATCTGCAGCATACTCGACGCGATGTCGAAATCGGCAATGACGCCCTCCTTCAGCGGGCGCACCGCGACGATGCTGCCTGGGGTGCGGCCGATGACCTCCTTCGCCTCATGCCCGACATACCGCACGGTATCGGTCTTGGTGTCCACCGCGACCACGCTGGGCTCCCGCATGATGATGCCCTTGCCCTTCATATAGACCAAGGTGTTGGCCGTGCCAAGATCAATC
The DNA here is from genome assembly GCA_944386515.1 of uncultured Pygmaiobacter sp. Lineage (GTDB taxonomy): Bacteria > Bacillota > Clostridia > Oscillospirales > Ruminococcaceae > Pygmaiobacter. Next base: position 17,289 of record CALXBJ010000117.1, on the reverse strand, counting down.
CCGATATCCTTGTTAAACATCTTTTCGTTCTCCCATCTGTTATCCCGATCCCCATAAAGTTCAGGAGTATTTTACTTTTGTAGGCCATTCGAGACCATAACAGTTTTATTATAACCGCAGTTTTTCGGTTTCTCAACAAAATCGCCAAAATTTAACAAATTCTTTGGATTCTTGCGCAGGTCAGGCAGGATTGCTCTGCTGCTCCTGCTTTTCCCGGGTCAGCACCCGCACCCAGCGGCCGCTCTTGACCCGCAGCAGGCCGAGCACCGTCTTGACGATATTGTCGCTGCGCAGCAGCACAAAGACGACCGGTGCGCTCCAGTGCAGCACAAAGGCGCTCACCAGCCCCAGCGGGATCGCCAGCACCCACAGCAGCCCGCAGTCGAGCAGCAGGGTGGTGCGCACATCCCCGCCGCCCCGCAGCACCCCGACGACGAGGTTGGAGGCCAGCGACTGGAAGATGCTCATCACCGCCATCAACCCGAGGAAGGTGTTGGCCAGTTGTCGGGTATCGGGGGTGACCGCAAAGAGGGTCAGAATCGGGCCGCGGCCGGCCAGCAGCACCGTGGTCACGACAAGGCTGAGCGCCGCCGAGAGCAGCAGGGTGCTCCAGGCCGCGCGGCGGGCGTCCTGCACCCGCCCCTCGCCGATGATCCGGCCGATGGTGACGGCGGTGGCGTTGCACATACCGAAGATAAAGACGTTGACCATCTGGTTGACGGTGTTGGAGATGCCGTAGGCGGCGACAAAGCTGCTGCCCATGTGGCCCATGATCATGTTGAGCACCGAAAAACCGGTGCCCCACAGCAGCTCGTTGCTGATGACCGGCACACAGTTCTTAAAAAAGTCTCCCAGCAGGCCGCCGGTCGGCAGCAGCAGGTCGCGGGGGCGAAACCGCACCCGCTTTTCAAAGAAGAGGATATAGGCCAGCACCATGGCGAACTCGGCACAGCGGGCAATCAGGGTGCCGATCGCCGCGCCCCGCACCCCCAGCGCAGGGCATCCGAGGTTGCCGAAGATAAAGCACCAGTTGAAAAAGACGTTGATGAAAAAGCTCGAGCCGTAGACGATCATGCTGATCTTGACCTGCTCAACCGCCCGCAGGCACATGATATAGCAGTTTGAGATCGAGTAGGGCAGAAAGCTCAGCGCCAGCACCGAGAGATACTCCGCGCCGGCGGCGATGACCTCCGGCTCGGAGGAATAGATCGAGAGGATCCCCCGCGGCAGCGCCAGACAGGCCGCGCAGAAGAGGGCCGACGCGGCGAGGGCGCAGCGCAGGGTCATCGCGAAGAGCCGCCGGATTCGGTCGAGGTCCCGCCGGCCCCAATACTGGGCGATCAGCACCGAGCCGCCGCTGGCAAGGCCAAAGCCGAGGATGTTCAGGATCATAAAGGGCTGGCCGCCGAGGTTTGCCGCCGCGATGGCGACATCCCCCAACTGCCCCAGCATGACGGTGTCCATCATATTGACCCCGAGGCTGATGATGTTCTGCAGCGCAATGGGCAGGGTGATGGCCAGCAGCCCCCGGTAGAATGCGGGGTCGGTGTAGATATGGCGGGAAAGCGCGGACTTCATAAAATTTTTCTCCCTTTCACAGAATCGTGCCCCGGCATGGGCCGGAGCGTTTTCTCTTTTGCGTGTTGTGGTTGTGGTATTGGAATAAAAAGAAAAACAAAGGGAAAAGCCGGGAAAAGCCTTCCCCGTATTTCCCGCAGCGCCGAACGGCCCGCCGGGCTTACCGCTCTAAGCTGCGCAGCAGCCGGTAGAGCGCGGACACCGGCAGCCCCATCACATTGAAATAGCAACCCTCAATCCGGCAGACAAAGCGGGCGGCGCCCCCCTGTACCGCGTAGCCGCCGGCCTTGTCGTACGGCTCATCGGTTGCGGTGTAGGCGGCGATCTCCTCCTCGCTGATGGGGGAGAAAAAGACCCGGGTCGTCTCGACCAGCGTGTGCGGCACACCGTCCCGGATCACGCAGACCCCGGTGTGGACCAGATGGGAGCGTCCGGAGAGCGCGCGCAGCATCTCCTCTGCCTCGCGGCGGTCCGCCGGTTTGCCCAGCACCCGCCCGTCGAGGTCGACCACAGTGTCGCAGCCCAGCACCACCGCGCCGGGCCGCAGCGCGGCTGCTGCTGCGGCCTTTGCCGCGGCGAGCTTTTCCACCAGCGCGGCGGGGGTGGGGGCGGTGATTGCCCGCTCGTCCAGATCCACCGCGAGGGCCTCAAATTCCGGTTCAATCAGCCGCAGCAGCTCCCGCCGGCGGGGGCTTGCGGACGCGAGGACCAACATCGGATCCCCTCCTCTTTATCCTGTATTTGTTTCAAAAAAATGCCGCCGGCCGCTCAGCGCATCCGGCTGCGGTTGTAAAGAAAGATCGCAAACCCGATACAGAGGATCTGCGCGACGCTGACCGCAATCGAAAAGCCGAAGTAGAGCTTGATGACGATCAGGTCAAGGCAGGCCGGCGCATCGGCCGCAAAGCCGATCGAGCCGCCATAGGCCAGCCAGGAGAGGAAGGGGATTCCCTCGCACAGCCTGCCCAGCAGCGAGCCGAAGATGATCCCGGCCAGCAGGTAAAAGAGCAGCAGAAGATTTTTTCGCATACTTTGCCTCCTCAGCGGCGGCCGGTGGAGCCGAAGCCGCCCTCGCCCCGCGCGGTCTCGCTCAGCGCATCGGCCGGCACAAACTGCGCTGCCGTCACCGGCAGGATCATCAGCTGGGCGATCCGCTCGCCGTCCTCTATCGTATAGTCCTCATCCGAGTGGTTGATCAAACCCACCATCAGCTCGCCGCGGTAGTCCGAGTCGATGACCCCGACCGCGTTGGAGAGGGTGATCCCCCGCTTGATCCCAAGGCCGCTGCGCCCGAAAACCAGCGCCACAAGCTCCGGTCCGGGCAGCTCGATCGCGATCCCGGTGGGGATCACCGCCCGCCCGTGGGCGGGCAGCAGGATGCCCTGCGGCGGGCAGAGGGCGAACAGGTCGGCTGCGGCGCTGCCCTCGGTCGCCCGCAGCGGCAGCCGCGCGGCCGGGTCCAGCCGCTTGACCTTGACGGTACAATCCATGGTTTGTGTTCTCCTTATCCGTTTGATTCCTTGTTTTGCCGTGAGGCGGACGGCGCCGGCAGTTCGGGGGCAGCCCTGAACGCTCTCAGCCTGCCGCCCGTGCGGGGCGGCCCGGAGGGGTTATTCCACCGCCCGGTAGTAGAGCCCGCGGGTGAATTCTCCCTCAAACGGCGCGCCGTCGCGGTAGCGCCGCAGGATCTCTGCGGCCTGATGTGCATCCTCAAAGGTGAAATAGAGCTCGGCGAAATCGGTCCCGATCTCCGCCTGCCGGTCCCCCAGCCAGAGGGGGACCGGGTTGAGCAGCTCCCGCGCGCCGTCCCTGCCTGCGCCGGTGCAGGATACCCGCAGCGTCTTGCCTTTGCGGTCGACCAGCGCGCCCTTGCCGCCGCAGCGCGCACAGTCGCCGCCCGCCGCCCGCACCGGGCAGGCGCGGGTCAGCATCAGCGGCAGATGGCCGTAGGCGAGCAGCCCGGTGGGGACGCCGGCGTCAAGGCGCCGGGCGTCGGCGAGCGGCAGCTCGGGGGAGAGGGTCAGCGCCGAGAGCCCCAGCGCCGCGTATTCAGCCGCCGCGACCGAGTTGGTCAGGTTCAGCCCGAACCCGCCGCAGATCTCTGCGCCGGGCGCGTTGTCGGCGACGAGGGACAGCCCGCCGATGCTCTCGATCTCAAACCGGCGGAAGCCTGCGGCGAAAGCGGTGCAAATCTGCCGGGCGATCTCCTCCTCATCGAAGAGGGCGCGGGGCAGCGCGAGGATGCTCTTCTCCCGCCACGCCGCAGGCAGCTGTTCAAACTGCCGCAGCGGGAAGACCAGCCGGTCGGCCTGCGGCAGCATCTCGTCGGTGCACTGCGCGGCGTCGGCAAACCGCAGCCAGAGCGCCTGCCGTGCCGGGGCGCTGCGGGGCGCGGGCGGGGCGGGGCGCCAATCCACCCAGCGGGCGGGATGGGGCGCCTGCCGCAGCTCGAGTAGGCGGCCCAGCGCATCGCGGCGCAGCTCATTGATGCAGGACGCCGGCAGCCAGCGCCCCGAGGCGCCTTGAATCTCGACCTGCTCGGCGAAAAAGGGGGTGCCGCCTGTTTTGCCCAGCGCGCGGGCATAGCCCTCCCGCAGCGCGGGTTCCTCCTGCCGCGCGGGGGATGGATGCTCGGCGCTGTGGGCCTCGACGCGGCGGCCGTCCCGGTCGCAGACGGTCAGCTGCGCGCCGGCGTCGTCCAGCGCGAGGGAGAGCGAGACCGGCACGGCCTCCCGCTCGCGGCGGTAAAGCTCCCGCAGTTTCGGCAGCGCGGCGCGGGTGTCTGCCGCCTGCTGCTCATCCCGGCGGCCGAACATCGACGGGCTGAGGTAATGGTTTTCATAAAAGCCGTCGGTGAAGCCGGCGCGGCTGAACGCCTGCTCCAGCAGCACGCGGTCATAGGGCAGGCCGTCGAGGGCCGCCCGCGCCGCGCTGACTGCCGCCGCGACATATTCCGGGGTCCGCAGCCGCCCCTCGATCTTGGCGCAGCACACCCCCATCTCTCGGATCTCGGGCAGCCGGTCAATCAGCGAGAGGTCCTTGAGGCTCAAAAAATGCCCCTGCTCCCCACAGAAGCGGTAGGGCAGGCGGCAGGGACCGGCGCAGCCGCCCCGGTTGCCGCTGCGCCCGCCGAAAAAGGCGCTCATATAGCACTGCCCGGAGACCGACATACACAGCGCCCCGTGGACGAAGATCTCGGTCTCGATGCCGCAGTTCTCGGTGATGTACCGAACTTCCTCTGCGGTCAGCTCCCGCGCGAGGATCACCCGAGAAAAGCCCATCTCGGCCAGCTTCTTTGCGCCGGCAAGGTTCATCACCGACATCTGGGTTGAGCCGTGCAGCGCGATTTCGGGCGCGCAGCGGCGGACCAGCGCCGCCGCGGCGAGGTCCTGCGCGATGACCGCGTCGGCCCCCGAGCGCGCGATGGCCCGCACAGCCTCCCGCAGCCCGTCCAGCTCCCCGTCAAAGCAGAGGGTGTTGAGGGTGACGTTCACCTTGACCCCCCGCGCGCGGCAGAAGGCGGTCGCCTGCTCCAGTTCATCGGGGGTGAAGTTGCCCGCCCCCCGCCGGGCGTTGAAGCCGGTCAACCCCAGATAGACGCTGTCGGCCCCGGCGTACACCGCCGCGCGCAGCATCTCGGCGTTGCCCGCCGGGGCGAGAATCTCAAATCGCTGTTGTTTCACCGCTCGCCTTCCCTTTCAGCCGGTCCAGCTCCTGCCGCAGCCGGGCAATCTCCCGTTTGGCCTCCTCGGCCTCCACCTTGGCGCTGGCGGCGTCGTCCAGATAGTTTTGGATCTGGCTGCGCATATTGTCCGCCGAGGCGCTGGATTTTTCCAGCTCGTCCAGATACTCCAGCGCCGAGAGCACCGCCGCGGCGGTCACCGAAGCGGCGGGGTTCTGCGCCAGAATCTCGTTCATGCTGTGGTCCAGCTTTTCGGCGAGGGAAAGGGTGTATTGTTCGGTATCGGTGGTCGAGATCACATAGCTGCAGCCGCAGATCTCGAGCCTGACCTTGTTTGTGGGCATGGTTGCTCCCTCTTTCTTTGTAGGTAATTCCCGCGCGGCAAGGCGCCGGGATCAGTCTATACCATAATATTATAATATAAAGTAGACAATTAAGGAAGGGCGGCAGGTCGATTTTTGTATCGAATTCCATTTTTGCGGGTGGGAAGCGGTTTGGTTGATTGAAATAGTGCACAAAAACCGATATAATAAAGATATCTGACGGCAATCCTCGGCCTGCTGCTGGCGCTTTTCGCCGCCCGCGCGCCGTGTTTTCCCGATTTTTGTAAGAGGTGAGAAGATTTTGAATCATAACATTTCTGCCAAAGAGCTCGATCAGCTGCTGCGGGACTGCCTGCACAGCGAATTCTCGGTGGATGATCTTCCCAGCGCGACCGACGACCAGATGTACCGCGCGCTGGCGATGGTCACCCGCCGCATCCTCAGCGAGCGCCGCAAGAAATTCATGGCCCAGACCTACGGCGAGAACGGCAAACAGGTCTACTACCTGTGCATGGAGTTTTTGATGGGCCGTTCCCTCAAGACCAACCTGTTCAACCTCGGCCTCAACGAGATTGCCGAGCAGGTGGTGTCGAAATACGGCATCAAGCTGGCAAACCTCTATGAGCTGGAGCCGGACGCGGGCCTTGGCAACGGCGGCCTCGGCCGGCTTGCGGCCTGCTACCTCGACGGGATGGCCACCATCGGGCTGCCCGGCACCGGGTATTCCATCCTCTATGAATACGGCATCTTCCGCCAGAAGATCGTCGATGGCTGGCAGCAGGAGCTGGTGGACAACTGGCTGCCCGGCGGTCAGGTCTGGCTCAAGGGCCACCCCGAGCAGGCGGTCGAGGTGCGCTTTGGCGGAGAGATCCACGAGAGCTGGGACGGCAGCTACCACCATGTCGAGCAGAAAAACTATGACGCGGTGCTCGCGATCCCCTATGATATGTATGTGTCGGGCTACGGCTCGAACGGGGTCTCCCAGCTGCGGCTGTGGGCGGCCAAGGCGCCCGGCATCGATATGGCGGCCTTCAATCAGGGCGATTACACCAGCGCGCTGCGGCAGAACTCCACCGCGGAGCTGATCAGCAAGGTGCTCTACCCCAACGACAACCACGTCGAGGGCAAGATTTTGCGGCTGCGCCAGCAGTATTTCCTCTCCTGCGCGTCGATTGCCGACATCGTGCAGCGGCATCTGGCGCAGTACGGCTCGATTGAGAACCTGCCCGAGAAGGTCGCAATCCAGATCAACGATACCCACCCCACCCTCGCGATCCCCGAGCTGATGCGGATCCTGCTGGACGAGTGCGGCTACAGCTGGGAGGCGGCGTTTGACATCGCCAAGCGCACCTTCGCCTACACCAACCACACCGTCATGAGCGAGGCGCTGGAGAAGTGGAATGTCGACATCTTCCGCTCCACCCTGCCGCGGATCTATGAGATCGTGGCTGAGATCGACCGCCGCGCCCGCGCCGAGCTGATGGATTACTTCGACGGGGACAAGGGCAAGGTCGACTATATGGCGATGATCGGGGACGGTCAGGTGCGGATGGCGAACATCTGCGCCTATGTCTGCCACTCGATCAACGGTGTCTCCAAGCTGCACAGCGAGATCATCAAGCAGAGCGTCTTCCACGATTACTATCTGTATAAGCCGACCGCTTTCAAGAATGTGACCAACGGCATCGCCTACCGGCGCTGGCTGCTGCAGTCCAACCCCGGGCTGACAAACCTCCTCTCGGAGGCAATCGGGGACGGGTTTAAGCGGGACGCGTCCGAGCTGTCGAAGCTGACCCGTTATCAGGGCGATTCGGCCTTCCTCGAGAAGCTGGGCGAGGTCAAGCACAAAAACAAGGAGATCTTCGCCGACTATGTCAAGCGGACGACCGGCGTCGTGCTGAACACCGACTCGATCTTTGACGTGCAGGTCAAGCGGCTGCATGAGTACAAGCGCCAGCACCTCAACGCGCTGAACATCGCGGCGCAGTACCTGTATCTCAAGGCAAACCCGAACGCCGACTTTGTGCCCAAGACCTACATCTTCGGCGCGAAGGCCGCGCCCGGCTACTATATGGCAAAGCAGATCATCCGGCTCATCTGTGCGCTGGGCAAGGTGATCGATGCCGACGAGGCGGTGCGGGATAAGCTGAAGGTGCTCTACCTGCAGGATTATTCGGTCACGATGAGCGAGCGGCTGATGCCGGCCAGCGAGATCTCGGAGCAGATCAGCCTTGCCGGCACCGAGGCCAGCGGCACCGGCAACATGAAGTTCATGCTCAATGGCGCCCCGACGCTGGGCACCTTTGACGGCGCGAATATCGAGATCGCCGCCGCCGCGGGCAAGAAGAACTTCTTCCAGTTCGGTATGCTCACCGAGCAGGTCAACGAGCTGCGCCGGTTCGGCTATCTGCCCAGCGGCTTCATCGCCGGCGATGAGATCGCCCGCGAGGTGCTGGGCTTCCTCGAGCGCGGCCTTGACGGCAAGAACTTCGGCGAGATCGTGGGCAACCTCGAGACGCAGGACCCCTATATGGTGATGGCGGACTTCCGCGATTACCGCCGCGCGCAGGCGCTGGTCTCCCAGACCTATCTGAAGAAGGAGGCCTTCAACCGGATGAGCCTGTACAACATCGCAGGCAGCGGCATCTTCTCGGCTGACCGCGCGGTCAGCGAGTATGCCCGCGACATCTGGCACGCCAAGCCGACCCGCTGAGCCCTTTTGCCCGGCCTGTGCGGCGCGCCGTGCGGGCGGCAAGCAAAAAACATGGCTTTTTGGGCCGGCAGGAGCATCTCTCCCGCCGGCCCTTTTTCTACCCGGCGCAGCCGGCATCTTTATCAATGCAGAGGGAAAGCGCATGAATCAAACCGTTTTTAACAGTCTGGACGAATATTTCAAGACGCCTTTCGGGGCGGTGTGCTGCGGGCAGAAGGTCACCTTCCGGCTGCGGGTGCCCGCCCAGATGGACTGTACCACCCCATACCTGTGCATCTGCCGCTGGGACGAACCGGTCCAGCTGATTCGCCTGGAGCCGGAGGGGCGGCAGGGGGACTTTGACCTGTTTACCCTCTGCTATACCGCCGCGCTGCCGGGGGCCTATTTCTATTTCTTTGACCTGTATATCAACTACACCAAGGTGTTCCGCGGCGAGCGGGGCGAGGGGGTGCTCTCCAGCGCGCCGCAGGGGGACCGCTACCAGCTGACGGTCTACGAGCCGGACTTTGCCACCCCGCAGCAGCTGCGGGGCGGGGTGATGTATCAGATTTTCCCCGACCGGTTCTGTGAGGGGACCCCCCACACCGAAATGCCCTTTGCCGACCGGTACTACCGCAAAAATAAGGATGGCGAACCCTATTTTTGGCCCAACGAGATGGACGACGGGCTGCTGAACCTCGACTATTTCGGCGGGGACTTTGCCGGCATCAAGAGCAAGCTGCCCTATCTCAAGGATCTGGGTGTCACCATCCTCTATCTCAACCCCATTTTTGAGGCGCATTCCAACCACCGCTATAACATCGCCGACTATATGAAACCCGACCCGCTGCTGGGCACCGAGGAGGATTTTGTCCAGCTGTGCGCCAGCGCCCGGCGGATGGGGATCCGGATCATTCTGGACGGGGTGTTCAGCCACACCGGGTCGGACAGCATCTATTTTGACCGGGAGGCGCGGTACGGGTCAAACGGGGCCTACCACAACCCTCACAGCCCCTACCGCCGGTGGTATGATTTTGGCCCGCAGTACGCCGATGGGTATCGGAGCTGGTGGGGCTTTGCCAGCCTGCCGGAGGTCAACGAAAACGAGCCCAGCTTCCAGAACTTTATCTGCGGGGAGGGCGGGGTCATTGACCACTGGATAAAGCTGGGTGCGTCCGGCTTCCGGCTGGATGTCGCCGACGAGCTGCCCGACAGCTTTATCCGGCTGCTCCGCAAGGCGGTCAAGCGGCACGGGGAGGATAAGCTGCTGATCGGGGAGGTCTGGGAGGATGCGACCAATAAGGTCAGCTACGGCGCGCACCGCACCTATCTGCTCGGCGGCGGGCTGGACGCGGTGATGAACTACCCCTTCCGCAATGCGATTATCCGCTTTCTGCGCCACGGCAACGCGGCGGCGCTGTCCGAGAGCCTGATGTCCATCATCGAGCACTATCCCAAGCCCGCGCTGGATCTTGCGATGAATATGCTCTCCACCCATGACACGGTGCGGGCGATCACCGCCATCGCGGGGGAGGACTGCGAGGGGCACGACCGCTATTGGCAGAGCGGCCGGGTGCTGGATGAGCCGCATTTCTTCTTTGGCAAGCGGCTGATGCGGCTGGGCTTCTGCCTGATCTTTACGCTGCCGGGGCTGCCCTGTATTTATTACGGGGACGAGATTGCGATGCAGGGGTATAAGGACCCCTTCAACCGGGCGTATTTTGACTGGAACTGCACCGATGAGACGCTGCGCAACTGCGTGAGGGAGCTGGCGGCATTCCGCGCCGGGTGCGACGCCTTCCGCGAGGGGCGGCTGCGGATCCTCAAGGCGGAGGGCGGGCTGCTGATCTTCGAGCGGTACACCGACCGCTGCTGTGCCGGCGTTGTCATCAACCGCTCGCAGGCGCCCGTTCAGGTGATGGTCGGCGGCAGAACGATCACGGTGCCGGAATACGGCTACCAGCTGGTTGAGGGCGGCCTTAGCGGAAAGAATCGACAACTTTAAAAACAAAAAAGAGTTGTTTGTTTCGCCCGGGCGCAAGGGGGCGCCCCCGCTTTCGTCCTAAAGAGGAGCTTTGAAAAAAACGCCTAAAAAGGGCAAAATCCTCTCAAAACGGGTTTTTTCCGCCTTTGCCCTGCGGGTGGGTTTCTGGTAGACTGATACTCAAGAGATCCGGTCTCTCTCCGGGCAGCCGCCCGGATATCTTCAGCCGGCGGGGGAGCCGCCCGCCGTGCGAAAGGAGTTTTTTCAATGCAAGCATATCTGCCGTGGATCTGGCTGGCGCTGATCGTCCTCTTCGGGATTTTTGAAGGGATCACGGTGCAGCTGGTCTCGATCTGGTTTTGTATGGGTGCTTTTGCGGCACTGCTGGTCTCCTTTGTCAGCCCCAGCCCGGTGGTGCAGCTGGTTGTCTTTGTGCTGGTCTCCGCGCTGACACTGCTCTTCAGCCGGCCGCTGTTCCTGCGGCGGATGAAGCCCCGCCGGCCGGCAACCAATGCCGACATGGTACTGGGGCAGGAGGGGGTTGTGCTGCGGGAGATTGTCCCGGGGGAGGTCGGCCGGGTCAAGGTAGACGGTCAGGACTGGGCCGCCCGCTGCGAGGTCCCGCTGGAGGCCGGCGCGCGCTGCCGGGTAGAACGGATCACCGGGGTGACCCTCACCGTCACCCCCTGCAAGACAAAAAATGAGGAGGAATCTGTATGCCTGTAATTCTGTCACTGCTGGTTATTATCCTGATCGTGCTGGTTGTCTCGAACATCCGGATCGTCCCGCAGGCGTATGCCTTTGTCGTCGAGCGGTTCGGCGTTTACAGCGGCACCTGGGAGGCCGGCCTGCACGTCAAGACCCCGTTTATTGAGCGGGTCGCCAAGAAGGTCAGCCTCAAGGAGCAGGTCGTTGACTTCAAGCCCCAGCCGGTCATCACCCGCGACAATGTCACGATGCAGATCGACACCGTCGTCTTCTTTCAGGTGACCGACTCCAAGCTGTACACCTACGGCGTCGAGCGGCCGCTGTCCGCGATTGAGAATCTGTGCGCCACCACGCTGCGCAACATCATCGGCGAGATGGAGCTGGACCACACCCTGACCAGCCGGGACACCATCAACACCAAGATCACCACCATTCTGGATGAAGCCACCGATAAGTGGGGCATCAAGGTCAACCGTGTTGAGGTCAAGAACATCATCCCGCCCGCTGAGATTCAGGACGCGATGGAAAAGCAGATGAAGGCCGAGCGGCAGCGCCGTGAGAGCATCCTGCGGGCCGAGGGCGAAAAGCGCAGCGCGATTCTGGTCGCCGAGGGCGAGAAGGAGAGTGCGATCCTGCGGGCCGACGCGGTGCGCGAGCAGCGGATCCGTGAGGCGGAAGGCGAGGCGCAGGCGCTGATGACCGTGCAGAAGGCGCTGGCCGATTCGATCAAGATGCTCAACGAGGCGGACCCCACCCAGAAGGTGCTGACCCTCAAGAGCCTTGAGGCGCTGGAGAAGGTCGCCGACGGCAAGGCCACCAAGCTGATTATTCCCAGCGAGCTGCAGAATCTGGGCGGTCTGGTCGCCAGCGTCAAGGAGATCGCGACCGAGCCGGAAAAGGACGTAAAATAACTTTGCACCCCACGGCGGGGCCGGATTTTTTCCGGCCCCGCTCTTTTTTGTATGCAAAGGCCGCCGTGCCGGCGTATGGCGCGCGCCGCCGTAAAACCTGCACCCAGCCGCAGCACGCCCCTGCCCTCTGTTTGGTCCCTCTTTTCCCCGCGGAGGAGCGGCCGAAAAACAAAACTATACTATTTTTGTATTATTTTTTGCAAAAGGGCTGTACGCCGTCTCTTTCTGTGCTATAATAGCAGAGGGCCGGCGAGGGGAAAAGCCGCCTTTCGCGGCCGCAAGAATCTTTCGGAGGTACCAGAGTATGCTGGAGCTTAGAGATATTTCCTTCTCGGTGGCGGACGCCCAGCGCACCGGGCGGGACATCCTCGACGGGATCAACCTGACCGTCGGGGATAACCAGTTCGTGGTCATCACCGGCCCGAACGGCGGGGGCAAGTCCACCCTCGCAAAGATCATCATGGGCATCGAGAAGCCGACCGCCGGCCGGATCCTGTTTGACGGGGAGGACATCACCGACCTGTCGGTGACCGAGCGGGCAAAGCGGGGCATCGCTTACGCCTTTCAGCAGCCGGTCCGGTTCAAGGGGCTGACGGTCGGCGATCTGGTCGGCCTTGCCGCCGGCAAGGAGCTGGGCCGCGGCGAGCTGTGCGACTACCTGACCGAGGTGGGCCTGTGCGCGCGGGACTATATCGACCGGGACGTCAACGCCAGCCTTTCGGGCGGCGAGATCAAGCGGATCGAGATCGCGATGGCCCTTGCCCGCGGCGCAAAGCTGACCCTTTTTGACGAGCCGGAGGCCGGCATCGACCTGTGGAGCTTCAACCATCTGATCGCGGTGTTCCAGAAGCTGCGCCGGCGCACCCGGGGCACCTCGCTGATCATCTCGCATCAGGAGCGGATCCTCGACATTGCCGATGAGATTGTCGTGCTTGCCGCCGGGCGGATTGCCGCGCGGGGCCGCAAGGACGAGGTGCTGCCCAAGCTGCTCGAGACCGGCTCGAGCGTCAACTTCTGCGAGGGAAGAATGGAGGTGCAGGGATGAACAGCAAGACCGAAGAGCTGCTGCGCATCGTGGCGGATTGGAAGGGCATCCCCGACAACACAGCCTATAATATCCGGGAGGACACCGGCTGTGCCGGCCGTCATTCGACCGAGCACGTCAAGATTGAATCCAAGACGGACAAGCCCGGCATCGATATCCGGGTGCTGCCCGGCACCAAGGGCGAGATGGTCTACATCCCTGCCTGTGTGACCCACAGCGGGGTGGATGATCTGGTCTACAATGACTTTTATATCGGCGAGGGGGCGGACGTCACCATCGTCGCCGGCTGCGGTGTCCATTCGGAGGGGGAAGAGGAGGCAAAGCACAACGGGATCCACCGCTTCTTCCTCGATAAGGGCGCGCGGGTGCTCTATCTTGAAAAACACGTCGGCACCGGCGGCGGCACAGGCGGCCGGGTCATCAACCCGGTCACCGACGCGACCCTCGCCGAGGGGGCCTATATGGAGATGAACACCACCCAGATCGGCGGGGTGGATTCCACCATCCGCAAGACCACCGCGGTGCTGGGCAAGGACGCCCGGATGGTGGTCAAGGAGAAGCTGCTCACCGAGGGGGTGCAGACCGCCGAGAGCGATTTTGTCATCACTCTTGAGGGAGAAAACAGCGGCGCGCATCTGATCTCCCGCTCGGTCGCAAAGCAGCATTCCCGCCAGCTGTTCCGCTCCCGCCTGATCGGCGAGGCGGCCTGCAGCGGCCATTCGGAGTGCGACGCGATCATCATGGACGAGGGGGAGGTCAGCGCGATCCCCGAGCTGACCGCCCACAACGTCGACGCGGCGTTGATCCACGAGGCCGCCATCGGCAAGATCGCCGGCGAGCAGCTGACCAAGCTGATGACCCTCGGCCTGACTGAGAAGCAGGCCGAGCAGAAGATCATCGAGGGCTTTTTGAAATAACGGCAGTTCCCAACCGGGGCGGTGAAAACCGTCCCGGTTTTTTGTCGCCTTTGTCTCTTTCGCCGGTTTTTTGCCCGCATTTTGGTTGTTTTGCACCTCTCGTGAACCTTAAAAATCTGATATACTAAAACTACAAAAGTAATTCTTGGGAAGTGCCCGTATGCGAAAAGCCGCTCTGCTGCTCCTTGTCGCCCTCGCTGCCGCGCTGCTCGCCGGCTGCATCGCCACCCCGTCCAGCTCAAGCGCCCCGCCGGTCTCTTCACCCGCACCGACCCCGACGCCGACACCGGCGGCGCAGGCAACGGTGACCACCGGCGAGGGGCTGACCCTCATCGCCGCCGTTGAGGAAGCAGCGCTGCTCGAGCGTCTGGGCAAACCCGGGGCCGCGCTCTGCTCCCCGGTCTTTGTCTCGGCCGACCGGCTGCTGCTGCCGGTCAGGTGCTGCTGACCTTCTCCTACCCCATTGGGGAGGAGGACCGGCGGGATGCCCTCTCACTGCTCAGCTGGGATGGGACCGGCGTCACCGAGCGGGGATTGCTCGAGACCGATAGCCTGATCTCCGGCACCGCCTTCTCGCCGGACGCCGGCGCGCTGGCGGTGCGGCTGCGGGACGGGGTGGATCTGCCACTCCGACTGCTGATCTACGCCATTGACAGCTGAACATAAAGCAGGGGAGCCACCGCGTTTTGCGGTGGCTCCCCTTTTGTGTCGAACTCAACGCGCGTCGTGCAGGATCTCGCCGTCCTTGACCGTCATCACACAGTGCTCGAGCGCTCGGATGTCGGCCAGCGGATCCCGGTCGAACAGCGCGAAATGCGCCCGCTTGCCCGGGATAATCGAGCCGAGGCTGCCGTCCACCCCCAGCATCTTCGCGCTGTTGATGGTGCCGATCTCGAGCGCCTGCGCGGGGGTCAGGCCGCACTTTTCCACCATCACCACCATCTCGCTGGCGGTCTCATCGAAGAAGCAGAAGCTGCTGCCCGCGTCGTTGCCGCAGCCGCAGGGAACCCCGGCGGCATAGGCCCGGCGGAAGGAGTCGTAACAGACCTCCTCGAGCCGCAGCGCCTTCTCCGCCACCTCGGGCAGCAGCTGGTCGGCGTGGGCGGCGATGTGGTAGAGGGCCGAGACGGTCGGGTCGAGCCAAGCGCCCTGACGCAGCATCAGCTCGATCGTCTCGTCGTCCAGCCCGATGCCGTGCTCGATGTGGTCCACCCCGGCGGCCAGCGCGTTGCGGATGCTGCGGTTGTTCTGAGCGTGGCAGCAGGCTTTTTTTCCGGCGTGGTGGGCCTCCTCGACACAGGCCTCCATCTCCTCCCGGCTGAGCTGGGGGCTCTCGGTATCCATGCCTGCGGTCAGCACGCTGCCGCTGGCATACAGTTTGATCGCGTCCGCTCCCTCCCGCAGCTGCAAGCGGGCCGCCTTGCGGCACTCGTCCGGCCCGTCGGCCTGAGTCGCGCCGACGTTCCAGGTCGCGCCGCCGGTCATACAGACTGCAGAGCCCACCACCTGCAGGTCGGGGGAGAGCTTTACCCTGCCGCTCTTGACATACCGCTTGAGGTTGCAGGTAGCCAGATTGCAGGTGCCGACGTCCCGCGCAAAGGTCACCCCAGAGCGCAGCAGCTTCTCGGCGTTGGTGATGCAGTTGTAGGCCAGATCAAACCAGTTCATCCCCACAAGGTCCGACTGGATCGCGGTCACCCGCGCCGCGAGGTGGGCGTGGCAGTTAAAGAGGCCGGGGGTCAGATACCGACCGCCGAGATCCACCCGCTCGGCCCCGTCGGCCGAAAGCTGTTGGCCCACCTGTCGAATGATCCCGTCCTCGACCAGCACCTGACCCCGTGTGAGCAGGCTGCTCGTGAGGACATCCACAACGTTTGCGTTGACAAAGATTCGTTTCATGCCTTCTGCCTCCCTCATTGTATTTTCTGTCTCTACTCTACCGCACCCAGACGCTAAAGAAAAGCAGAAAACTAGTAGTTGCGTCAACCTACAGGTTGCGCTACAATGAAAAAAAGGAGGGATTGGGATGATCGGAGAGCGCAGCCTGCAGATTTTCAGCGAGGTCTACCGCACCGGCAGCATCCGCCGGGCGGCCGAACAGCTGTATGTCTCGGCCCAGAGCGTCAGCAAGACCATCCGGGTGCTGGAAGAGGAGCTCGGCGAGCCGCTGTTTGTCCGGAGCGCTCACCGGCTGCAGCCCACCCCGCGGGCGGCCCGGCTGCAGCGGCAGGCCGAGCGGATCCTGCGGGAGTTTGCGCTGATCCGCTCCGACCACAGCCGGCAGGAGACGCCCCAGCGGCTGCGGGTCTATTGCACCAGCGGGGTGCCCGAGTACCTCGGTCCCGACTTCGCGGCAGCGTTCGCCGCCGCCCATCCCGAGCTGCTGCTCTATCTGGTTGAGCTGCCCGACCGGCAGGCGCAGGACCTACTGCGGCGGGATGGGGGTGGGACGGCAATCCTCTCCGACCCCTGCGATGGGAATCTCTTTGACAGCCGTCCCCTTTTCCGCTGCGGCTATTGTCTGGTGCTGCCGCAGGACAGCCCGCTCTGCGCCCTGCCCTGTCCCGGTCCCGCCGATCTCGGTAATATGCCGCTGGTGGGCAAGGGGGACGAGTTCCAGCTCTACATCAACCAGATGCAGCGGTTCACCCCCGACCGGCCCGGCCCACGGGTGGTGCTCGAGACCACCAGCTACCATCTCGCGATGCAGATGGCGGCAGCGGGGCAGGCTATCGCCTTTGTGCCCGACTTTCTCGCCGGCCGGTATGCTCCGGCCGGCACCGTCGTGCGGCCTTACCCACGCGCCGAACAGGAAAAGCGGTTCTATCTGGTGCACCCCCGCGCCGGTGAACCCACCCCGGCCGAGCGCGCTTTTGCCCGTGCAGTGCGCCGCTTTGTCACGGCACAGCCGGAGTCTCAATAATCGACGCGGTGACCCTTCCGGATCACCGCGTTTTTTGTCCGCCGCATCAAGTTTTTGTCGCTTTCAACGGTTTTTTGCCTGCTCTTTTGTCGACCTGCACCTCCCGTGAACCTTAAAAATCTGATATACTAAGAATTACAAAAGTAATTATTGGGAGGTACCCCATATGCGAAAATCCGCTCTGTTGCTCCTTGTCGCCCTCGCCGCCGCGCTGCTCGCCGGCTGCGCGGGGGATGGAGTCGATTCCGCGCCGATCAGTGCCGGAGCGTCGGCCTCCTCCAGCGCGCCGGCGCCCACCCCGACCCCGGCGCCGGACAATCCGGCGACCGTGGACGCCGCCGATGGGGTGGCTCTTGTGTACGCAATAGAGCAATCCGAGATCGCCGACCATCTGGGGGACCCATCGGGCACCCTGAGCGGGCCGCTGGCCTTTTTCTCGGAGAGCCGGATGCTGCTCGCCTTTTCCCCGTCGGAGGGCGGGATCGACTGGTATCTGTTTGACCTCGCCGCGGATGAGCTGACCCTC
>CALXBJ010000116.1 GCA_944386515.1 uncultured Pygmaiobacter sp. | reverse complement strand
CGGATGTCTTTATCCTTGACGAGCCCACCCGCGGCATTGACGTGGGCGCCAAGTACGAGATTTACTGCATCATTGCGGATCTGGCAAAGCAGGGCAAGAGCATTATTATGATCTCTTCCGAGATGGGCGAGCTGATCGGTATGTCCGACCGGGTGATGGTCATGTGTGACGGCAAGGTCACCGGCTTCATCGACGGGGATAAGGCCAATCAGGAGAACATCATGGAACTGGCCACCAAGTTTTCGTGAGGAGGACGCAATAATATGGATAAGACGAAAAGCAGACTGAACGCCAAATCAGTCACCAACTTCCTGTCGAACAACGCGATTACCCTGCTGATCCTGCTGATGGTGATCTATGTCGGGTTCAACAGCGAGAACTTTTACACCTGGAACAACCTGAAAAACCTGATTTCGAACTCGTCCACCCGCTTCATCATCGCCTGCGGCGTTTCGGGCTGCTTGATCACCAAGGGCACCGACCTGTCGGCCGGCCGCGCGGTGGGCCTTGGCGCCTGCATCGCCGCCACCCTGCTGCAGAAGGTGGACTATGGCTCCCGCTTCTTCCCCAACCTGCCGGATATCCCCGTCGTGGTCGGCCTGCTGGCTGCGATGCTGATCTGCGGCGTGTTCGGTGTGATCAACGGCTGCGTTATCGCGTTCCTGAAGGTTCCTCCCTTCATCGCGACCCTCGGTATGCAGACCATCGTCTACGGCATCTGCCTGATCTACACCGGCGCGGACCCGATGGGCGGCTTTAAGTCCACCTACACCCAGATGGGCAGCGGCACCACCTTCGGCCTGCCGAACCTGTTCTTCTTTGCGCTGATCGTCGGCGCCTTTATCTGGTTTTTGTACAACAAGACCCGCCACGGCAAGTTCATGTACGCGATCGGCGGCAACGAGAGCGCGGCCTCGGTGGCCGGCGTCAACGTGCCCGCGACCCTGATCCGGATCTACTTCCTCGCGGCGATGCTGTACGGCCTGGCCGGCTTCCTGACCGGCGCGAAGACCGGCGGCGCCTCGGTCCAGACCGGTTACGGCTATGAGCTGGAGGCCATCGCGGCCTGCACCATCGGCGGCGTTTCCACCAACGGCGGTGTCGGCAAGGTCTCCGGCATCCTGATCGGCGTTCTGGTCTTTGAGATCCTGAAGATCTGCCTGCAGTTCCTCGGCGTTGACCCCTCCTACACCTTCATCGTGCAGGGCCTGGTCATCATCGTGGCGGTCGCGCTCGACCTGCGCAAGTATCTGGCGAAAAAATGAGCGAACCCAACAACGAGCGGGAGAACGACCTGCCGCAGGCAGGGTTTCCCGACGGCGCGCAGCCGGAGCCGGAGTTCAAAGGCTGGAAGGAGCGGCTGTATGACCGCTTCCCCTTCAGCCTGCGCACGCTGGACATCATCATTGGGATCTTGTTTGGCCTGATCATCCTCTTTGTGGTGCTCGGGATGCTCAAGACCCGGATGGGCTGAGCGGCCTTTCCCAGAATAGAAAATGCCCTCCGCAGCGGAAAGAAACCCGGATTGCGGAGGGCATTTTTGTAGGTTTTTTGCCGGAGGGCGGGTTTCTCAACCAGAGAGAATTACCCAAAAGGAGCGGCAGCCGACAGAGCGAATATGCAAAAAGGCAGATGCCGCATTGGCAAAAAGGCACAGGCACAGAGGGCTGCGCCGGGCGGTTCAGTGCACAGAAGGGCAAAGGTGGGACGATGCGAGAAAAGATAGCGATGATGGCCAGCTTTATGATGACGGCGGTCAGCCTGTTGTTTGTCTTGCTGCTTGCAGCCGGCTCTTTTGGGGGAGACGGCGCGGGGCTTTTCGCGCTCTCTGTGCAGGTGCGGCATCTGCTTGCGGGGGCGGCGGTGTTCTTTGGGGCGGTCGCGTGGCTCTTTTCAAAATTCGGACGCCATACCAGAGTGCGCCGCATCCGCCGGCCGAGGCCCGGAAAGCAGGAGGAAAAGCCGCTCAAAAGAAAATAAGAAGCGAGTCGAATACACACAAAAAACGCGGGACCCTGATGAGGGGTCTCGCGTTTTTCAGCAATGGGGGCATCGGCCGAGGAGCCGATGTGCAGGCGGCCCGCATAGGGGCCGCCTTTCCCTTTTTTCCTTTCTCCCCAAAAGAAATTTTCAGTGCGGAGATGCCCCGGCCGGGAAAGACAAAAGGGAGAAGGGTCCCTGCACGGCGGATACAAGAAAAAAGAGCTGTCGTGTCAGTGCTTTTTTTGCGGTGAGGAGGGCGTGCTGCGGGATGCCGGTTACACCAGAACCAGCTTTTCATAGAGGACATACCGCACCTTGTGGTACATCGTCATCTGCATGACGGCGTTTTCCCCATAATAATAAAGCTGTTCCTCCAGCGCATCGCCGGAGAGATAATAGCGGATGGTGTCCTCCGTCGTGCAGGTGAGGTCGAGGGATTCCGCAGCTGCCTGAATGATCAAAAAATTTCGCACCCGTTCCTCATTCAGCGCGGAGTGCTCCGCCACATAGTCCGCAAAGCTATCATAGCCGTATTCGGCGAGCAGCTCCTCGCGGCTTTTTCCCCGCTGCGCTTCCAGATAGGAAAAATAGAGCTCACACTGCACCTCGGTCTGCCGGTTCTGCTCCTCCACCAGCTGCTGCGGAATCTGTGAGACAACGCTGTTTTCGATCAGCCAGGTCTCGAGCAGAGAACGGCACATCCCCTCCAGAGCATAGGGGCTGTATCCCGCTTCCTCCAGAAGGGAGGCGGGCAGCTGCGGGTGCTCAAGATCCTCCGGTAGGGTGACATAGTCCAGCGCCCGCACCCCGGCATACCGGCCGTTTTCGTCGAGGCCGCGGCCCATGTCGACCTTTCTTATATCATACGGCCATTCGTTCTCCGGCTTTTTTTCGCATCCAAACAGGAGCAGGACGGAGAAAACACACACAAGGGCGAAAAGAATCTTCTTTTTCATATAGCGGTCCTCCTCAATATACGATACGGCAGGCTTGCACCCGCCGCAGCAGCATCTCTCTGGTCTCGCTGCGGCGGAATTCCCTGCAAAAAGCAGCTGTCTTGGAGAAAGGCCAATCAGGGATGCGGCTGTGCGCGGCAGGGCGAAAGGGAGTCGCCATTCTGCGCAAGAGAGTTAATCACCTGCAGAGGGGGGTGTGACGGACAGGTATTGGAACCCGTCCGGCGAGAGCCGGACCGTCATCGTGAGCTGCTTAGAGGTGTCATTTTCGGAATTGGTCTCGCAGATGCCGACCGTGTATTGATCCCCCTCACTTTCAACCGACTGGATGGCGAATGCCCGCACATTCCCCCAGCCCATCTCCGGCACCGGGACATATTCCGCCCCGTCGACGGTCTCGACAGAAAGTTCAAAAATCTCGGCAGGGATATTGGCCGCATAGCTGTGATACCATGTTTCATACTGCTCTTTTTCGTAGTAATAGACCGGCTGTCCCGACGGCGCCGTTTCGGCCCTTGCGGCCTGCTCCGCGTGCTCCTGCAGGATCACATAGTTCAGCAGCTCCCGGTAGTCCTCCGCCTCATACGCGGCATCGCTGAAAAGGGTGTACCCCTTGCCGGATTGGAGGAGGAGATAGGGGTACAGGCAACGGCACAGCCGGTCAGAGAGGGTATCCCCTGCGGGGGCGCCGTCCAGCTGTTTGCCGACCAGCGCCGCAAGCTCCGCCTGTGCGGCGCTGTCCTGCTGCGAAGAGCTGCTATCACCGGAGGAAGAGCCCCCGGCCCCACAGGCGGCAAGACAGAGGAAAACCGCGATCGCAGTCAGCAAAGAGAGTACCTTTTTCATAGAAAACACCTCGCTTTGGGTTTGTGTCACTCGATTTTCCCGCGCGCTTGAAGGGGATTACCCGACGTCGGCGGGAAGCACCTCCTCGAGCACCTGTCCGTCCTCAAACCATTGCCCGGATGCAGAGTCATACCAGCAGTTCTCATCGACGATCCATCTTGTACCCTCCACACCGGTGAACAGCTTGCTCTCCCCGATCAGCGGCAAAAGCTCCGATTCCCCCCGCCCGTAATGCTGCCGTACGTGCCCAAGCTGCCTGAAGAGGGGTTCTCGATACAGCCGGCAAGTATACTGCAGACGTGAGAGAGCGACAAAAAAATTGAGACTGTTTTTTTCAAAACAAATCCCCCCTTTTTTATTCTATCTGTTTTTTCTGCAAAGGGAAAGCTTAAAACCAAACAAAAAATCTCCGCCGCATTTTGCGAAATGGAGAAAACCGTTTTTTCTCCGGCACTTCTGAAAAAAGCCGGGAATCGGCAAGCCATGCCCACAGAGGGCATTCAAACGGCGGAACGGAGCGCCTTGCGGCTGCCTTTGAGATACCGCGCGCGGCGGCGCAGTTCGTCCCATCCGCTGCAGCGAAAAAGTGGGGATACCCCGCGCAGAAGCCGGCAAAGCGGTGCGCGCCCTCTTCCTTTGCCGCAGCGGCAGAAGGGAAAAAGGCGCGCACGAGCGCAATTTTAAATTTGGGCGCATCACGGGAACCGCCGCCGGGCGACCCCCTGCAAAAAAAGAAGGACGAGCCCCAAAAGGGTTCGCCCTTCTTTCGGTGCGGAAGAATCAGTAGAGGATCTCCCGCTTTTTGTAGCTGGTGTGCAGCAGGTGGTGCGCCTTCTCGCTGCCCGGCTCGCCGATGTAATCCTTGTAGAGCTTCATGATCTCGGTGTTGTCGTGGCTCTTGCGGTAGTTCTGCCGCTCGTCCTCCGAGTACAGCGCCTTGGCCCGCAGCCCCTTGAGGTCGACGAAGTTGCGCACGCTCGCCGGCTGATAGGGCTGGCCGCCGCCGTTGACGCAGCCGCCCGGGCAGGCCATGAACTCGATGAAGTGGTAGCTCTTCTCGCCCTTCTCGATGCTCCGCAGCACCTGATGGACATTCTCAAGCCCGCTCGCGACGCAGACATTGACCGTCATACCGGCGACGTCGTAGCTGGCCTCCTTAATGCCGGCCGTGCCGCGCACCTCGGTGAAGTCGACCTTCTCCAGCTCCTTGCCGGTCAGGGTCTCAACAGCGGTGCGCAGCGCCGCCTCCATCACGCCGCCGGTCGCGCCGAAGATGGTGCCCGCGCCGGTCGACTCGCCCATCAGCGGGTCAAACTTCTCGTCGGGCAGGTCTGTCCACTTGATGCCAGCACGGTCGATCATCCGGGACAGCTCGCGGGTGGTGATCGAGATGTCGACATCCGGCACACCGTTTGCATCCTCGTCCTCACGCCCAATCTCGAACTTCTTGGCAGTGCAGGGCATCACCGAGACGCAGACGATGTCCTGCGGGTCGATGCCGGCCTTCTCGGCGTAGTAGCTCTTGACCACTGCGCCGAACATCTGCTGGGGCGACTTGCAGCTGGACAGGTTGTCGATGAAGTCGGGGTGGTAATACTCGCAGAACTTGACCCAGCCGGGGCTGCAGGAGGTGATCAACGGCAGCTTGCCGCCATTCTGCACCCGGTCGAGGAACTCGTGCGCCTCCTCCATGATGGTCAGGTCGGCGGCGAAATCGGTGTCAAACACCTTGTCGAAGCCCAGACGGCGCAGCGCGGCGACCATCTTGCCCTCGACATTGGTGCCGATGGGGTCGCCGAAGCACTCGCCGAGGGTGGCGCGCACGCTCGGCGCGGGCTGCACGACAACGTGCTTTGCGGGATCCGCCAGCGCGGCCCAGACCTTGTCGGTGTCATCCTTTTCCCGCAGCGCGCCGGTCGGGCAGGCGACGATGCACTGGCCGCAGTGGATGCAGCTGGTGTCGGCGAGCTTTGCCTCAAACGCGGAGCCGATATGGGTCTTAAAGCCGCGCTCGTTGGGGCCGATGACCCCGACGTGCTGCAGGCTCTTGCAGACCGCGACGCAGCGGCGGCAGAGCACGCATTTTGAGTTGTCCCGAATCAGGTGCGGGGCCGAGTCGTCAATCTCGCTGACCGGCATCTCACCGGCAAACCGGTTGGAGTTGTCCACACCGTACCGCAGGCAGAGCGCCTGCAGCTCGCAGCTGCCGTTGCGCACACAGGCGAGGCAGTCCTTATTGTGGGTCGAGAGCACCAGCTCGAGGTTGGTCTTGCGGGCGGCGAAGACCTTCGGGGTGTTGGTGAAGATCTCCATCCCCTCGTTCACCGGATAGACGCAGGCGGTGACCAGACTCTTGGCGCCCTTGACCTCGACAACGCAGATGCGGCAGGCGCCGATCTCGTTGATCTCTTTGAGGTAGCAGAGGGTCGGGATATCGATGCCGACCTCGTGGCAGGCCTCAAGGATGGTAGAACCGGCCTTGACGGTGTAAGCGACATTATTGATCTTGATGTTTACAGTATCCACCTTGTTTTTCCCTCCCTCTCTTAACCTTTGGAAATCGCGCCAAACTTGCACTTCTCCATGCAGGCGCCGCACTTGATGCACTTGGACTGGTCAATGACGTGCGGGGTCTTGACGCTGCCCTTGATTGCGCCGGCCGGGCAGGTGCGGGCACAGAGGGTGCAGCCCTTGCACTTGACCGGGTCAATCCGGTACTGCAACAGCTTCTTGCAGACGCCGGCGGGGCAGCGCTTATCCTTGATATGGGCGATGTATTCGTCGCGGAAATACCGCAGCGTCGAGAGGACGGGGTTGGGAGCGGTCTGGCCCAGACCGCACAGCGCGTTTGTCTTGATGAAGGAGGCCAGCTCTTCGATCTTGTCCAGATCCTCCATCTCGCCGCGGCCGTCGGTGATCTTTTCGAGCAGCTCCAGCAGGCGGCGGGTGCCGATCCGGCAGGGGGCGCACTTGCCGCAGGACTCGTCGACGGTGAACTCGAGGAAGAACTTCGCGATGTCCACCATGCAGGTGTCCTCGTCCATGACGATCAGGCCGCCCGAGCCCATCATAGTGCCGATTGCGATCAGGTTGTCATAGTCGATGGGGGTGTCGATCAGCGAGGCGGGGATGCAGCCGCCGGAGGGGCCGCCGGTCTGGGCGGCCTTGAACTTTTTGCCGTTCGGGATGCCGCCGCCGATCTCCTCGACGATCTCCCGCAGGGTGGTGCCCATCGGGACCTCGACCAGACCGGTGTTGTGGATCTTGCCGCCCAGCGCGAAGACCTTGGTGCCCTTGCTCTTCTCGGTGCCCATCG
>CALXBJ010000115.1 GCA_944386515.1 uncultured Pygmaiobacter sp. | reverse complement strand
CGCCCGCTCCGGGGTTCTCGCCGAAGCCCGCAAGCGCGAGTGCTATGAAAAGCCTTCCGTAAGGCGCAAGAAAAAGTCCGAAGCCGCCCGCAAACGCAAGTATAAATAATGTTTGCAGGCTGCCGCTTATGTGACAGCAATCAAAAGCGGACCTGAAGGGAATTTTCCCCAAGGTCCGCTTTTTTGCCATCTATGCGGCGCCCTGCCCGCCTGACGGCAGCAAAGGAGAGCAGATTTGAGCATTTTTTGTCCGGATTATATCTTTAAGAGCGTCGACCGGATCAGCCCGCAGTTCCTGCGCGAGCAGGGCATCCGCGCGCTGGTGCTGGATGTCGACAACACCCTCACCGCCCACGACAGCCAGGACCTAGCACCTGGGGTTGCCGACTGGCTCGAGCGGATGCGCGGCGCGGGGATTGCGCTGCGCATCAGCTCAAACAACACCGCGCGGCGGGTGCGCCCCTTTGCAGAAAAGCTGGGGCTGCCCTTTGTCTCCTTCAGCCTCAAGCCCGCGCCCCGCGGGCTGCGGATTGCCCGGCGGGCATTTGGGGTGAAAAAGGGCGAGATGGCGCTGGTGGGGGATCAGGTGTTCACCGATATGCTGGCGGCAAAGTTCTACGGCATCCGGATCCTGATGGTCGAGCCGGTCGCGCCGGATTTTAAATGGAACATCCGCCTCAAGCGGGTGCTGGAGCGGCCGTTTATCGCCCGATACTACAAAAAAGGCGGGAAGCGGTATGAGTGAGCTGCGGTTTGGGACGGCCGGCGTCGGGGAGGATTTCAAGGCGCTGGGGTATAAAAACAGCTTTGGGGTGCCGGAGTACCTGTCCGGCTACGGGCTGGATGCGTTTGAGTACCAGTGCGGCCGCGGGGTGCGGCTGAGCGAGGAGAACGGCAAAAAGCTGGGGCTGCTCGGGGCCGAAAAGGGGATCCGTTTTTCCCTCCACGCGCCCTACTACATCTCGATGTCGAGCATGGAGGAGAACAAGCGGCTGGGCAGCGTGCGGTACCTGCTGGAGAGCGCCGCCGCGGTCCGGTCGCTGGGCGGCCGGCGGGTGATCTTCCACTCTGGCTCCTGCGGCAAGCAGAGCAGGGAGGCGGCACTGGAGAAGGCGCTGGACACGATGCGACGCGCGGTCGAGGCGATGGACGAGAACGGCTTTTCGGACATCCTACTCTGCCCCGAGACGATGGGCAAGATCAACCAGCTGGGCACGCTGGACGAGGTGCTCGCACTGTGCGGGGTGGATAAGCGGATCCTGCCCTGCATCGACTTTGGCCATCTCAACGCCCGCACCCTCGGCGGGCTGGCGAAAAAGGAGGATTTTGCGGCGGTGCTCGACCGGATGGAGGAGGTCCTCGGCGATGAGCGCGCCCGCAGCTTCCATGTCCATTTTTCCAAGATCGAATACACGCAGGGCGGTGAGAAATGCCACCTCACCTTTGCGGACACCGTCTATGGGCCGGATTTCGAGCCGTTTTTGGAGCTTTGCTATCAGCGGGGGCTATCGCCGACGGTGATCTGCGAATCGGCCGGCACACAGGCCGCCGACGCACAGACCATGATGCGGTATTACCGCGGCCTTGCAGAAGAAAAATAAGGCGGGGCAGCCCCGCAGAGAAAAGGAGTGCAGACCTATGGAGAATCGCTGCCAGAAGCTGGCGCGCTCGATGCCGGAGGGCTTTGAGGCCGCGCTGGTCACCACCGTCGCCAACCGGTTTTATTTCCTCGACTTTGATGCGGATGACGCGGGCAGCCTGCTGACCTTTCCGGATGAGAGCGTCTTTTTGATCGACTCGCGGTATATCGAGGTGGCGCAGAAGACCGCCAAGAACGCCCGGGTGGTGGAGGAGCATGACCGGCTGGCCCAGATCGCCGAGCTGCTGCGCCGGCGCGGGGTGCGCCGGCTGTATCTCGAGGACGAGATCAGCGTCGCCGAGGCGGGGCGGTTCCGCGCCGCGTTTGAGGGGATTGAGCTGGACCTCAGCGACACCCTCTCGCGGGCAATCCGGGCGCTGAGGGTCATCAAGGAGCCGGAGGAGCTTGAGCGGATGCGCGCCGCACAGCGGCTGACCGACGACTGCTTTACCCACATCTGCGGCATGATCCGCCCCGGCGTGCGGGAGATCGACCTCGCGCTCGAGATGGAGGTCTTTATGCGCAGCCGCGGGGCGGATGGGGTGGCCTTCCCGATCATCTTCATCGGCGGGCCGAACACCAGTATGCCCCACGGGGTACCCGGCGAGCGGCTGCTCGAGGAGGGCGACTTTGTCACGATGGACTACGGCGCCAAATGGCGCGGCTACTGCGCCGCCATGACCCGCACCGTCGCGGTCGGGCAGCCCAGCGCCGAGATGGAGAAGGTCTACAACACGGTGCTCACCGCCCAGCTGGCCTGCTGCAAGGCGATCCGGCCGGGGATGACCGGGGCGGAGGTGGACGCCATTGCCCGCGAGATCATCTACTCTGCCGGCTATGAGGGCAGGTTTGGGCATGGGCTGGGCCATTCGCTGGGCATCGAGATCCACGAGGATCCCCGCTGCTCGCCGCGGGACAACACCGTGCTGCGCCCGGGCATGACCATGACCATCGAGCCGGGCATCTATCTGCCCGGGCAGTTCGGGGTGCGCATCGAGGACGCGGTGGTCCTCACCGAGGACGGGATCGAGATCTTCGGCAGCTCGGACAAAAACCTGATCGTGCTGTGACGGGCGCGGGGTGCGAGAGGGAAAAATCGGCGCGCTGCACCGGATTTTTGCCCGCCGCCCCTTGCAATGGAGCCGATTTTAGGATAAAATGGGATAGGTAATTGTGTGGCCTGCGGTATGTCTTTGGGCCGCGCGGGCATTTGAATATTTTGGAGGATGTATTTATGATTTCTGCTGGCGAATTTCGCAATGGCGTAACTTTTGAGGCAGACGGCAACGTGCTGCAGGTCGTGGAGTTCCAGCACGTCAAGCCGGGCAAGGGCGCGGCCTTTGTCCGCACCAAGACCAAGAACGTCATCACCGGCGCTGTGGTCGAAAAGTCCTACAACCCCACCGCCAAGTTCCCCACCGCTTATATCGAGCGTCGTGAGATGCAGTACCTGTATGAGGATGGCGGCCTGTACTACTTCATGGACACCGAGAGCTATGAGCAGACCCCGCTCAATGAGAGCGAGCTGGGCGACGCCTTCAAGTTCGTCAAGGAGAACGAGATGGTCAAGGTCCTGTCCTACAAAGGCAAGGTCTTCGGCGTCGAGGCGCCCAACTTTGTCGTGCTGCAGGTCACCGAGACCGAGCCGGGTGTCAAGGGCAACACCGCCACCAACACCCTCAAGCCTGCAAAGGTTGAGACCGGCGCTGAGGTTCGCGTCCCTCTCTTCATCAACGAGGGCGATATGATCCGGATCGATACCCGCACCGGGGAGTATATGGAGCGCGCCTGAGCCGGAAGGACACCGCGCGTGGTATCATAGCATAAAGGGGGCCGGCGGCCCCTTTTTTTAAAGGAGGGTAATCCCATGAATCTGACTGAAAAATCCGCTTATATCAAGGGCCTGATGGACGGGCTGGATCTTGCCCCCGACAAGAAAGAGGTCAAGGTGATCAAGGCTCTGGTCGATCTGGTGGAGGAGCTGGCTCTCACCGTGACGGATCTGGACGAGGATCTCGATCAG
>CALXBJ010000114.1 GCA_944386515.1 uncultured Pygmaiobacter sp. | reverse complement strand
AATCGGGAGCCAGGTTAGCCATGATCTCCATGTAGGTGGAGGAGCCGACGATGTACTCGTAGCCCTGATCCAGAGCGTCGAGGATGTAGTCCTCATACTTGTCCGCCTTGGAGGCGTCGCCGGTCTCAACGGTCTTGACCTCCCAGCCCTCGCCGCGGAGGATCTCCATGCCGGCCTCGCCGGAGTCGGAGAAGGACTTGTCACCGAGGTTGCCCACGATGTACGCGATCTTGCCCTTGCTGCCGCCCTCGGTCTCAACGGCGGAGGAGCCGCCCTGCGCAGCAGAAGAATCACCGGCAGTGGAGGAGTCCCCGCCGCCGCAGGCGACCAGAGACAGGGCCATAGCCGCCAGCAGAAGGATGGATACAAACTTTTTCATGTTTTCTCTCCTTTTACTTTTTTTGAACTCTTTTTAACTTTCCTGAATGGAAAGAGGGTTCCGATAGGTGAGGATCAATCCCGGGTGAGGTTTTTGATCCACTTCATGGAAAGGACCCGAATCACGCCAACCGTCGCCTCGATGATGATGGTGGTCTTGATGATCGCGACCACAACCACCGGGGGCCACCCCAGCCAGAACGCGGCCACCGCCGCCATCGGGATGGTGGTGAGCCACATCGCGACGATGTCGGTGTAAAAGCCGGTCTTGCCGTCGCCGCCCGCGCGCAGGATCGCGATCATGCCGACATACTCCAGCATCGAGAAGGGCCAGATGCAGGCGATGACGGTCATAAACTGCCGCGCATAGCCCACCGCGTCGCTCTCAAGGTTGTACAGCGAGAGGAACGGGGTGCGGGCGAGCAGGGTGATGCCGCCCAGCACAAAGCCGATGCCAAGGCCCATCAAGAGGATGGTGCGGGCCTGCCGCTTGACCTTCTCCCGGTCGCCGCTGCCGATGGTCTTGCCGATCACCACGCTGCTGGCGTTGAGGAAGCCGTTGCCGACGCTCGCGCACAGGTCGTACAGTACAACGGTGACGTTGTAGCCCGCGACCGGCGCGGTGCCCATCTGACCGGTAATCATGCTGCCGGCACTGGTGCCAAAAGACCAGATGATCTCGTGCGCCACGATGGGGGTCGCCACCCGGACAAAGTCCCTGCTGAGCTGTTTGTCCCTGCGCGCGAGGTCCGGCAGGCGGAAATGAATCCTCTGCTCAAATTTTAACACGAATACACTGCAAAAAACAAGCTCTACGAACCGTGCAATTATGGTTCCGATGGCAATTCCTGTAATTCCGAGCTTCGGAAAACCGAATTTGCCAAACAGCAGGCAGTAATCCAGCACGATATTGACCGAATAGGAGACGATATTCGTCGCCAGAATGATCCGCACCTGCTCCACGCCGCGGCAGGCGCCGAAGAGCATCACGCTGATCCCGCAGGGGGCGTACATCAGCGCCACAAGCCGCAGATAGCCAGCGCCCAGCTCAATCAGCGCGGGGTCGCTGCTGTAAATCCGCATAAAGACGGTGGGGAACAGCATCACCAGCGCGCTGACGGCCAGCCCGAAGACGGTGATCGCCCGCAGCGAGATGGCAAGGATGGTCCGGATCGCCTCGGTGTTCTTGCGGCCCCAGTACTGGGCGACCAGTACGCAGGTGCCGACCGCGAAGCCGTTGCAGACGGTGTAGAAGATGAAGAAAACCTGATCCGCCTGACTGACCGCCGACATCTGCAGCTGGTCGATGCTGCCCAGCATGATGCTGTTGATGGTGTTGACACTGATGCGCAGCAGCTGCTGCAGCACAATCGGGAAGGTCAGGGTCAGCAGGTTCAGATAAAAGCTCTTGTCTTTGACCAGACTATTGCTCATTTGTCACCCAGCTTTGCGCTTTTTTTGACCGCGTCCACCAGCCAGCGGCGGAACATCGGCACATCGATCTCCAGAGCGACCGAGACATTCGGCTTTTTGCCGCTGCGGCCCTTGAGATCTACCGCGGTGTGGCCGCGGGTGTACTGGCCAAAGCACTCGATATCGACATAGCAGTCCTTGCAGACCAGACAGTCGGGGCACAGCGCCGCGCCCAGCGCGAGCGCGTCGTGCATCAGCGCGTCCTCCTGCCCCATATCGCGGCGGCGGAACATATAGTCCAGCAGGTCGGCGACAAAGTTTGCCGCGCGGGTCCCGCAGGCGCGCAGCTCCGCTGCGTCCTCCTCGATCATCGCGGCCTTCAGGGTGACATCCAGCCCGACCATCGTCATCGGGATGCCGCTGCCCATCACAACATGGGCGGCCTCGGGATCAACCCAGATGTTGAACTCGGCGGTGGTGTTGACGTTGCCGCCCACCGCGGCGCCGCCCATAAACCAGATGTGCTTGATCAGGCCGGGCAGGTCGGGGTACTGCAGCAGCGCGATGGCGATGTTGGTCATCGGTCCGATGACCAGCAGCTCCAGCTCGCCCTTCTCCTCCACCGCGACGTCATGGATCAGCTGGGAGGCGATGCGCGGGTCAAATTCGCTGTGCTGCGCCTCGGGCAGGGTCAAATCGCCCAGGCCCGTCTTGCCGTGGGTGCCGTCGTTCGCGTGCAGCCCATTGTCCCGAAAGGGCATATTCGCGCCCTTCGCCACCGGCACCTTCTGATCGAGATACTCCATCAGGTTGAGGTTGTTGTGGCAGACATACTTGTGCTCGACATTGCCGTTGACCGAGGTGATCGCCTTGACCTCCACCTCCTCGCTGTACAGCGCGGCGATGATCGCGATGGCGTCGTCGGTCCCGGTGTCGCAGTCAATAATAAAAGGTCTCTTCTGCATTGGATTTCTCCTCCGTTTTGTCGCTGCAGCTCTCACGCAAGGGAGAGCGCAACCTCCATCATCTGGGTAAAGGCGGTCTGCCGCTCCTCGGCGGTGGTGATCTCCTCCGGGCCGTCCGAGATGGTCACGATGCACAGCGCGTTGACCCCCGCCGCGGCGGCGTTGGTGTAGAGCGCGGCGGATTCCATCTCGCCCGCGAGGACCCCCATCTCGGCCCAGGTCCTGCCGTGGGGCAGGTCGACGCCGTAAAAGACATCGCCCGAGAGCACATTGCCGACATGGTACTTATAGCCCAGCGCCTTCGCGCTGGCGACCGCCTTCTCGAGCAGCTCATAGCTGCAGATCGGGCAGAAGCTGCCCGGCAGGCCCTGCATCGCGACATAGTTGCCGTTGGTGCAGCTGCCCATCGCGAAAACCATCTCCCGCGCGT
>CALXBJ010000113.1 GCA_944386515.1 uncultured Pygmaiobacter sp. | reverse complement strand
CTGGGAGCTGTTCCGCCGGTATGACCGGCTCGCGGGCGGCTTTATCTGGGACTTTGCCGATCAGGCGCTGCAAAAGGGGGGCCGCTGGTGCTACGGCGGCGACTTTGGGGACGAGCCGAACGACGGGCCGTTTGCCTTTAACGGCATCTTCCGGGCCGACCGCAGCCCCAACCCCGCCTTGTACGAGGTACGTCAGGTCTCCTGCCCGCTGCGGCTCACCCTCAGCGCCGACGGCGCACGGGTGGAAAGCCTGCTGCGGTTTGCCGCCGCCGACACGCTGGCGCTGCGCTGGTCCCTCTGCGAGGACGGCGTCCCCTTTGAGTCGGGCGAACTGCCGGTGCCCTCCCTTGCCCCCGGCGGCGTGGTCGAGCTTCCACTGGACTATGTCGGGCGCAGGTCGCAGAACGCGGTGGATCTGGTATGCATCTTGATTGACACCGCCCCCTCCGCCTTTGCCGATGCGGGCAGGGTGCTCTGCGGCGCATCGCTTCGGCTGCAGCAGCGGCAGGTCGAGCGCCCGACCGATTGGGTTCCCGTGCAGAGGGAAAAGCGGGATCTGGTGCTGACAAACGGCCGCTGCACCGCCCGCATCCGGCGGCGGGACGGCGCGCTCGCCAGCTATACGGTGGATGGGTTTGAGCTGCTGCGCGCGCCGATTTTCCCCCAGATAGCCCGCGCGGTGACCGACAACGACCGCCTTCTCGGTCTGCCCGCGCCGCTGCGCCGGCTGCTGCGGCCCGAGCGGTGGCTGCAGGCCAACCGCAAGCTCCGGGCGCAGACCTCCTCGCTGACCGCAAACGGCCTGGTCTTCTCCTACTCCGCGCGGGGGGTCAAGCACCTGTCGGTCTGTTATCAGATGGCGTCCGACGGCCGGCTGGCCGTCCGGTTTACCGCAGTTCCCTCCCGCAAAGGCCTGCCGCGGGTGGGGCTGACCTTCGCGGCGGCCGAGGGGATGCGCCAGATCGAGTATTTCGGCCTCGGCCCACAGGAAAACTATCTTGACCGGCGTGCCGGCGCGCTGCCCGGGCGGTACCGCTTTACCGCCGACACCTTCGGCCACGATTACCTCCATCCGCAGGAGAACGGCAACCGCACCGGGGTGGAATATCTGCGGGTCTTCGGCGGCGGCCACGCGCTGGAGGCGGTGAGCTGCGGCGCGCCCTTCGAGGCATCTGCCCACCCCTACACCCTCGAGGCGCTGGAGGCGGCGCAGCACGCCGACGAGCTGGATAAGACCGGCCCGCTGACCGTCAACCTCGACGCCGCCCAGCGCGGGGTCGGCGGGGATATGCCGGCGATTGCGCTGACCAAGCGGCAGTATCGGCTGCAAAAAGGGGTCCCCTACACGCTGGACCTGCTGTTGAAGGGCGAGTAACCAATAAAAATAGAGGGAGCCGCAGGCCCCCTCTATTTTTATTCCGCCTTTGCGGGCCGCAGCCGGTGCAGCGCAAGCCCGATCACAAGCCCGACCAGCGCCGGCGCCAGCCAGCCCATCCCCTTATCAAAAAGGGGCAGCACCCTCTCCGCGAGGTCGAGCAGGACGCCGAGATGCAGCCGCTCAACCACCGGCGCCGGCAGCGCCTTGACAAGGTCAAACACCGCGGCTGCCGCCGTGAATCCGGTCACCCAGCAGTAGACCCGCCGGTCCTGCCCAAACAGGCTGCCGCACAGCGCCAGCAAAATCAGGGTGATTGCGAGCGGGTAGAGGAACATCAGCACCGGCAGAGAATAGGCGATCACCGCGTCGAGACCGAGGTTTGCAATCAGGAAGGAGACCGCGCAGAACACCACCGCGAAGATCCGGTAGCGCACCCGGGGGAACAGCCCGCTGAAGGTCTCGGCGCAGCTGGTAATCAGCCCCACCGCCGTCTTGAGACAGGCGAGGGTGACCGTCGCGGCGAGGATTAGCCCGCCCGCCGGCCCGAAATAGTGCCGCGCCACCAGCGCCAGCACCTCGCCGCCGTTTGCGGCGAGGGGATAAACCCCCCGGCTCTGCGCGCCGATGACCGCCAGCGCGAGATAGATCGCCCCCATCAGCAGACAGCCCGCCGCCCCCGCGCGCACCGTGTTCGCGGCGACCGCGGCCGGGCTTTTGATCCCCAGTTCCCGGATGACCCCAATCACCACAATGCCGAAGGCGAGGCTGGCCAGCGCGTCCATCGTGTTATACCCCTCGAGGAAGCCGGCAAAGAATGCCCCCTCGGCATAGAGCGGTTCGGGGGCGACCGCGCCGACGCTTCCCATCGGGAAGAGCAGCGCCGTCACCGCGAGCACCCCGAGAAAGGCCAGAAAGACCGGGGTCAGGATCCGCCCCACCCAGGTCAGGATCTTGCCCGGCCAGAGGGAGAACCCGAGCGTCGCGGCAAAAAAGAGCAGCGAGAACACCGCCAGCGGCGCCCCGCCGGACAGCCCCAGCGGCTCCAGCCCGACGGTGAACGAAACGCTCGCGCAGCGGGGGATGGCAAACAGCGGCCCGATGGTCAGATAGAGCGCGCAGGTGAACAGCAGCCCATACCGCGGGCCGACCTTGCCGGCCAGCTCCCGCAGGCCGCTGACCCGGCTGATGCCCTGTGCCGCGACCCCGAGCAGCGGCAGCCCCACCCCGGTGATGAGCAGCCCCGCCGCGGCGACCCAGACCTTTTGCCCGGCCATCTGCCCCAGATAGACCGGGAAGATCAGATTCCCTGCCCCAAAAAAGAGGCCGAACAGCATACTGCCGACCAGCACCGTATCCCGAAACCGCAGCCTTTCCCGCATTTTGCTTCCTCCTTCTCGCATCGCCGCCCGGCAAAACCGCCCCGGACGCGCGAAAACGTGCAAAAATCCGTAAAATTGTGTGAAATTGTTTCTACGATACCATATTTTCGGCCCCGGCACCAGCTTTTTTGCGGATCTTATCGCTTTCTTAACACCGGCGCCCCACACCCTACTGCGTGTGGGGATTTTTGCGCGATAGCGCCGCACATGGGGCAAGTTTTGCCGCGTCCCCTCTGCGCGCGGGGATTTGGGGGCAGCGGGGCACGGCCCGCCGCGCTCTTCTCAGGATTTTGTCCGAAGCGCAGCCCTGCGCCCTCTGTTTTCTTTCTCAAAAAAAGAGCGGCGGGCGGCGCCCTCCACTCTTTCCCGTTTTTCGCAGTCCCGATTGCGGCGGCCGGAGAGGGATCACAGCGGCTCCTTGACCGCGATCAGCGCCTTAATCGGCACACCGAGGGCAGCGAACTTCTCCTCGTACTCGGTCCGCAGATTCCAGTCCGGTTCCTCGCGGTGGAGATCCCGCGTCGCGTACCGCAGCGAGAACCCGCACTGCGCGAAGTACGCAAGGCTCTCCTCGTACAGCCCGTCATCGTCGGTCTTGAACCAGATCTCCCCGCCGTCCCGCAAAAAGGTCCGGTAGTGCATCAGCTGCCGCGGATGGGTCAGCCGCCGCTTTTTGTGGCCGAACTTCGGCCACGGGTTGCAGAAGTTGATGTGGATCCGCTCCACCTCGTCCTCCTCGCTGAGATCCGCGTCGATCCACTGGATGTTCAGCGCGGTCAGCAGGCAGTTGTCCACCGGGCGGCCCGCCTCGGCGTAGGCCTGCTCCACCTTCCGCTTTGCCAGCACCAGCACGTCGCTGAGATAGTCCACCGCCAGATAGTTGATCTCGGGGTGGGCGCTGGCATAGGCCGCCGCATACGCCCCCTTGCCGCAGCCCAGCTCCAGCACCAGCGGCCGCGGCGCGGAAAACGCCTGCTGCCAGCGTCCCCGCTGCCGCTCCGGGTCCCCAATAAAAAAGGGGCAGCCCTCCAGCTCCGGCCGGGCATAGGCCTTGTGTCGCATTCTCATCCGATGCTTTCCTCCTCCATCGGTTCCAAATTTTGTAATATTTATATTTGTTTTAACTGTTTGTTGTTTCTTGGTTGACCCGCGTCAGGGCCGCCGCCTCGGGTGCGGCTGCGGGCTGGTCGGTGCCGAACAGCCATCGATAGCTGTACAGCGCATAGCCGTCCGCTCCCGCCGCGCGCAGCGCCGCGACCTGCCGGGCAAGATTCTCCCCGCTGAACCACTCGTCCTGCGGGTTGCTGCCGCCGTCCCCCACCCCAATGCGATAGGCGCCAAGGCCGACATAGAGTTTCACCCCTGCCGCACGGGGCAGCGCCAGCCATCCGGCAAGGCAGTTTTCAAATGCGAACTGTTCCTGCCCGCCGGCGGTGCGGTAGTCAAACCCCCAGTAGATCTGGGGCATCACATAGTCGACGTAGCCGCCCTGCTCCATCCAGAGCGCAACATCACTATACTGAATGTTGTAATTATTATCATTATTCCCTTGTGGACTAATCCCGTAGCTGATTTCGGGGTCGATCTCCTTGATTGCGGCATAGGTGTCCCGCACCAGCGCATTGACATTCTCCCGCCGCCAGTCGGCGCGGTCCTGCCCCTGCGCAAGCCGGTCATAGGCCGCCTGGTCAAAACTGTCGTCCGCCCCCTCGGGGTAGAAGTAGTCATCGAACTGGATGCCGTCGACCTCATAGTTCTCGCAGATCTCCCGCACCCCGTCCACAATCAGCGCGCGCACCTCCGGGATGGCGGGGTTGTAGTAAAGCCCAGCCCCCTGCGCAACCACCCAGTCCGCCCGGTCGGGGTCCGCCGCGAAGAGGGCGGCGGGATTTTCCTCTGCAAGCTCCGCCGGCATCGTTGCGGATCCCCGCACCCGGTAGGGATTGACCAGCGCCTCGAACCGCAGCGCGCGGCTGTGCGCCTCCTCGATCATCACCGTCAGCGGGTCATAGCCCGCGCCCTGCCCCTGCGTGCCGGTAATCAGATGGCTCCAGGGGAAGAGCGCGCTGTCATAGAGCGCGTCCCCGAACGGGCGCACATGGGCGATGACCGTGTTTGCCCCCAGCGCCTTGATCTGGTCAAAGGCGGTCGCAATCTGGCTGCGGAACGCCGCCTCGCTCGAGAGGTCCATCTGCTGGTATTCCAGATAGGTCAGCCAGACCGCACGGTACTCCTCCCGCTGCGCCGCAGGCGTGGGGTCCTGCTGCCCGGCAGCCTCCCCCGAGGCGGCGGAAGCGCCGGGCTGCGATGTGCTGCCGCCCTCCCCTGTTTGCCCCTGCAGGCTGCCGGCCACCGCGGCGATGGTGCCCGCCGCGAGCAGCAGCCCCAGCAGCAGGGTCAAGAGGGCGCGCCGGCGGCGCGGTTTGGTTTTTCCCTTCATTTGCTCTCTCCTTTGCGGGGATTACAGAACCGCATCCCCCATCAGGTCTGCGACCGCACTGCTGGCCGCCAGCGCGCCGTCCGCCGTCGCGGTGACCAGCTGCCGCAGCGTCTTCTGCCGCGCATCTCCCGCGGCGTAGACCCGCGGCAGGGCGGTGCGGCAGTTCTCGTCGGCGATGAGATACCCGTCCGGGGTGAGGGGCAGCTGGTCGGCAAACTGCCCGTTGCCCGGGATCAGCCCGACCGCCACAAATACCGCCGAGACAGCCAATTCCCGGTCGGGGCCGCCCGCAGTGCTCTTAATCAGCAGGCTCTCAACCTTGTCCGCGCCCCGCACCTCGGCCACCGTCGCGTCGAGGACGAACTCCACCTTGGGGTTGCCCCGCAGCTTGGCCAGCTCCGCCTCGGTCGCCCGGAAGCCCTGCCGCCGGTGGATCAGGTAGACCTTTTCGCAGATCGTCGCAAGGTAGAGCGCATCCTCCACCGCGGTGTTGCCGCCGCCGACCACCGCGGCCGTCTTGCCCGCGAAAAACGCCCCGTCGCAGGTCGCGCAGTAGCTGACCCCGCGGCCGAGCAGCCGGTCCTCGCCCGGGCAGCCCAGCTTGCGGCGCTGCACCCCGCCGGCGAGGATGACCGCCCGCACCTTCCACTCCCGGTCGGCGCTGCGCAGGGTCTTGACCTCCCCCGTCAGCTCGGTCGAGAGGATCTCCTCGTACTCGACCTCGGCGCCAAACCCGGTGGCCTGATCGTAGAGCGCGCTGGCAAACTCCACCCCGCTGACCTTGCCCAGCGCAGGGTAGTTTTCGACCTCGGGCGAATTGATGATCTGCCCGCCGTGGACCTCTTTCTCAAAGCAGACCGCCGACAGCCCGCCGCGTGCCGCATAGACGGCTGCGGCAAGGCCGGCCGGCCCCGCGCCGATGATCCCCACATCGTAATCAAATTTCATCTTTATCCGTCTCCTGTTTTCCGCCGACGCGCGGCGTGTGATGCATTTATTATAGGCAAAACGCCCCGCCGCGTCAACGCGGCGCACATCGGCACGGCGTCCACCGCCCGCTCCCCGCCGCCTGCGGGCAGGTCCTCTTTGGGTCTGTTTCCCGCCGGCTGCCGACACGCGGGATTTCCCGTACCCGCACCCGGAAAAAGTCTCGCCCGCGCAGGGGGAAAACCGCCCGCCGCACCCAAAAAGCCCCGCACAGAGGATTTGCCGCGCGGGGCTTGTCTTTTCCGATACTGCGTACTATAATTCCTCTTTAGACCTGTTTGGTCCCCAAACCCTACCCGGCCTGTCCCCACTGACATTCCTATGCCGGCAGAGGGCGGGTCATTCCTGCTCGAGAAGGAGGTCCTTCGATTGAACGAATCACAAAACCCGCTTGGCACCCAGCCGATCGGCAGGCTGCTGGTCCGGCTCGCAATCCCGACGGTGATTGCCCAGCTCATCAATGTGCTGTACAACATTGTCGACCGGATCTACATCGGCAACATCCCCGAGACCGGCGCAATGGCCCTGACCGGCCTTGGCATCACCTTCCCCATCCTGATGATTATCTCCGCCTTTGCCGCCTTTGTCGGCATGGGCGCGGCGCCGCTGGCGAGTATGCGGATGGGCGAGGGACGGGACAAGGACGCCGAGAAGATCCTCGGCGCCAGCTGTGTCCTGCTGCTGCTCTTCGCGGCGGTGCTCACCGTCACGATCTTTGTCTTTAAGCGGCCGCTGCTCTATCTGTTCGGCGCGTCGGACAACATCATCGGCTATGCGGATGACTATCTGACCATCTACCTGATCGGCACCGTCTTTGTCATGCTGGCACTGGGGCTCAACTCCTTTATCAGCGCGCAGGGCTTTGCCACCACCGCGATGCTCAGCGTGCTGATCGGCGCTGTGTGCAACATCATCCTTGACCCGGTCTTCATCTTCGTGTTCGGGATGGGGGTGCGGGGCGCCGCGCTGGCAACCATCCTCTCGCAGGGCATCAGCGCCGCGTGGGTGGTGCTCTTCCTTCTCAGCCGGCGCAGCCGGCTGCGGATCCGGCGGGAAAACCTGCGTCTGCCCCGGGTGCTGGTGGGCTCGATCCTCTCGCTGGGGGTCTCCCCCTTCGCGATGCAGTCCACCGAGAGCCTTGTCAACATCGTGCTCAACCGCGGGCTGCAGACCTACGGCGGCGACCTGTATGTCGGCACCCTCGCGATTATGACCAGCCTGCTGCAGTTCATCACCCTGCCCAGCCAAGGGGTCGCGCAGGGCGCGCAGCCGATCATCAGCTACAACTTCGGCGCGGGCAATGTCGACCGCGCCAAGGAGACCTTCCGCCGGCTGCTGATCTCGGTCTTTACCTATACGACCGTCTGCTGCCTGCTGATGGTCTTTCTGCCCGGCGTCTTTGCCCGGGTCTTCACCTCGGACGAGTCGCTGCTCTCGCTGACCGCCGAGATGATGCCGATCTACTTCGCCGGCATCTGGGCGTTCGGGCTGCAGCTGTCCTGCCAGATCACCTTCCTCTCGCTGGGTCAGGCAAAGATCAGCCTCTTCCTCGCGCTGCTGCGCAAGGTCTTTCTGCTGATCCCGCTGGCGCTGATCCTGCCGCACTTCTTCGGGGTTGTCGGCATCTACTGGGCTGAGCCGATCGCCGACATCGTCTCGGCGTTCATCTCTTTTTCGATCTTTATGGCCAGCCGCAACCGGATCTTCCTCCACGGCAGCGCCGGCTGACATCGCCCGCATCGCCGCGGCGCGCCGGCGCGCTGCGGCGGGGTGATTTTCCGCATCCGCGCAGCCCGTCCCGCGCCAATCCCCCTTTTCCCGGCGGCGCGAGTGTGATAAAATAAGAACAGAACCAGCCGGAAGGGAGGGTCCTGTGATGTCGGAAGCAACCTTTTATTATAAGAATCCCGCAGCACCGCGGCCCAACCGGCCGCCGATTCTCGGCACCTGTGCAATTATCCAGTATCAGGACAGGTATCTGATGGAGAGCCGGGCCGACAGTGACCGCTGGGCCTTTATCGGGGGCGCGATGGAGCCGGAGGAGAGCCTTGAGGACTGCATCCTGCGGGAGATCCTCGAGGAGACCGGGCTGCAGGTCTCCCCTGCGCAGGCACAGTTTGTGGGGGTCTATTCCGACCCCAGCCGGATCGCGGCCTATCCGGACGGCAACATCGCCCGGATCGTCAGCGCCGTCTACTGGATCACCCTTGAGGAGGAACCGGTGCTGCACTGCAGCAAAGAATCCAAGCAGCTGGCCTTTTTCACCATCGAACAGCTGGCCCCCCTCACCGTTGCAGAGACCCAGCTGGATATCTTGAGCGACTTTATCGAGGCGCTGCTCTGACCCCTGCGCCCGCTCTGCCGGGCGCAAGGCAGCGTTCTGCAATCTCTGTAAAACAAAACGCCGGCGGCGGGAAAAGCTCCCTGCCGCCGGCGCTGTTTTTTGTCTTTTTTTGCCCTGTACTCTTGCCGCCCTCAGACCTCAAGGCGCAGCTTGACGAACTTCGCCGCCAGCTCGACGCAGCGCTCGCTGCCCAGCGCCGCCGAATCGAGGCAGAGGTCATAGTGCCCGGCATCCCGCCAGTCGCTGCCGGTGAAGGTGCGGTAGTAGTTCGCCCGCCGCTTATCCACCCGGGCGATCTCCCGGCGGGCCGCCTCCTCGCTGAGGTTGTGCCGCCGCATGATGGTCGCGACCCGGTCGGCCAGCGGCGCGTGGATAAAGATCCGCACCACATTCGGGTTATCCTTCAGGATATAGTCCGCGCAGCGGCCGATGATGACGCAGTTTTCGGTGCGGGCCAGCTCGAGGATGATCCGCGCTTGATAGCGGAAGAGGTTTTCGTTCGAGACGAAATCGTCCCGGTCCGGCGGGATCACCTCGCCGCGGAACGCGTCCCGCGCGACCCGGAACAGGTGGGTGCGGCGCACATCCTCATCCGCCTTTGCAAACAGCTGCTCGCTGATGCCGCTCTCGTCCGAGGCCAGCCGCAGCAGCGCGCGGTTGTAAAACGGGACATTCAGATACCGGGCAAGGCTCTCGCCGATCATCCGGCCGCCGCTGCCGTTTTCCCGGGCGATGGTGATGACAAATCGTTCCATGGGGTTCCCTCCTTCAGGGGTGGATATTTGCCCGCCGGGCGCACCCGCGCGGGAGCTTTCCTGTTTTCAGTATAAAGGCTTTTGGGCACAAAATCAATTGCGGCGGCGATTTTTCTTCCCCGCGCCGCCTGCGCGCCCGCCGCGCGCCTCTGCCGTCCGGGCCGCTCCGGCATCTGCGGCTGTGTTCTGCCTCCGCCGCATTCCGCATAATCTGAAAGCAGGGCGCGCGGTGCGCCCTTTTCACAAGAGGGAGGCGCCGGCAGATGGACCTGTCGTTCTGGGGGGAGTTTATCCGGCCGGAGCTGCTCGCAACAGTTCCGGCGCTCTGCTTTTTGGGAACACTGCTCAAGCGGTCGCCCTCGGTGGCGGACAACGACATCCCACTCCT
Source organism: uncultured Pygmaiobacter sp. (assembly GCA_944386515.1). GTDB lineage: Bacteria > Bacillota > Clostridia > Oscillospirales > Ruminococcaceae > Pygmaiobacter. The sequence goes on along the minus strand of CALXBJ010000113.1, from coordinate 9,968 downwards.
TCTCGGGATTGCCGGCATCCTCGCCGCCGCCGTTTGGGTGCTCGGGCAGAGCACCCCGCGCGGGCTCTCCCAAATAATGAACGCGCTCTTCACCGCGGTGGTACAGGGGCTGCTCTGCGCCGGCGCCAGCGTCTACCTGCACCAGCTGGTCCGCCAGCAGGCCAAGCGGCGGGAGGGGACGGGCCGGCCCTCCGCCCCCGATCCCCCGCTTTAGCGGCGGCGCATCCCGCGCCGCTCTTTCAAGCCCTCCCCAAGGCTGCCCTTGCCAAAAGGAGGGGCGCTTCCCCGCACCGCGCAGGGAGGCGCCCCTCCTTTGTTTTTTCGATTAGCACGCCTTTTCAGGCAAGCGGGAAAATCTCATCCGGGCAGATCTTTCCCCTTTGGCCGGGGCGCCCTGCGCTAACCCCCTCACTTTTCCAGCGGAAGGATGGTCGGCACCGCCTCGCCGGAGAGCCGAATTTTTTCCAGCAGCTTTTCCCGCAGCCCGGCCTTGACCTGCCGATACGTGGGGTCATCCACCAGATTGTGCAGCTCATACGGGTCCTTCTCGAGGTCGTACAGGCACTCCTCAACATAGAGGTCGCTGGAGGAATCCAGCCAGGGGTTCTTCTGCGGGGCGGTCACGCAGTATTTGTACTGCGGGGTCCGCAGTGCGCGGGCGACCTCGCTCTCGCTGATCTGGATCAGCAGATCCTCATCCCAGCCGGGGATGTCCTGCTGCGCCATCTCGGCGAAGGAGTGGCCGTCCATCTGCACCTGCGCGGGCACGCCTGCCAGCTCCAGCAGCGTCGGGGCAAGGTCGACCAGCGAGACCGACTGCGCCGCCCGCCGCCCGCCGCGGAACGCGCCGCCGCGGACCACCAGCGGGATGTGGATGCTGGCCTCGTGGCAGGAGCGCTTATACTCCCCGTTGCGGGTGCGGAAATGGGAGCCGTGGTCGCTGGTGAAGAGGATGATGGTATCCTCGTACATCCCCTTCTCCTTGAGCACCCCGACCAGCCGCTCAAGGTTCTCGTCGAGGCTGCGGATACATCCGTAGTAATCCGGCAGATTGGCGCGCCAGTCGGCATCCGGCTTGTCCAGCGCGACCAGATCATCCGGCACCCAGGCATCCCGATACCGGTCGGCATAGCCGTCCGGCGCCACATAGCGGTTCATGGTGTTCTGATGATGCGGCTCAAGATAGGACACAAAGAGGAACAGCGGGTCAGCCGGGTCATGGGCGCGCAGCGTCTGGATCGCATAGTCGGTAATTGCCTCGACCCGGTATTTCTCAAACTCGACCTTGTTGTTCTCCTTGTCAAAGACAAAGCCGCTGTTCGGCCCGGAGGAGAACTCCAACAGGTCGGCCGCAATCCAGTAGTCCTCATATCCGGCGCGCAGCTCGGCGGGGACCGGCTCGATCCCGGTGCCGGCCAGATGCCACTTGCCGACATATCCGGTCTTATAGCCGGCGGCCTTCATGTAATGCGCCAGCGTCTGGTCGCTGACCGGCAGGTTGACCGCATTGCGGAAGCAGCCGTTGTGGGTGGCGTACTGGCCGGTCTGGATCACCGCCCGCGCCGGCCCGCAAACCGGCTGGCAGGTAAAGGCGTTCTCAAAAACGACGCCGTCCTCCCCGAGGGAGTCCAAAAACGGGGTCAGCCCGTTGGGGCTGCCGTAGCAGCCGCAGCTGTCGGCCCGCTGCTGATCGGTGAAAAACACCAGAATATTGGGTTTGCGTTTCATCTTTTTCTCCTTTCCGGAAATCCGTCTCCGGTTGTTCCGGTCCGCTCTTGGCTGCTTCCCGCCGTTATTTTTCACCGGCGGCGCACAGCCCCTCATAGCAGGCCAGCACCTGTGCCGAGATCCGCTCGATCCCGTTGTCCACATACTGTTTTCCCAGTGCGGCGGTGGCGTCCCGCGGGTCGTGCATCACCACCGCCTGCGGGTTGCCAAAGCCCTGAAACTGCAGCGAGTCGGCGATCCCCCACTCACAGGTGCGCAGCGGGACCTCGCGGGGGGGCAGCTCCTCCAGCCGGACGCTGTCCCCGCTGATATACATCTGCATCGAGGTCTCGGAGATATTGGCGTGGCCCAGCCGCTCGTCCCCGTCATCCAGCTTCTGCATTGCCCGGGTGAAGAGCACCGTCGCGGGGGAGGTGTTGGTGAACTCCTTTGCCAGCCGCGCGCCGGTGGCCAGCTGCCCGTCGGCGCCGTGGCCGTTGACCACCACCACCAGCTTGAAGCCCAGGCTGATGATCTGGCGCAGGTTCTCCCGCAGGATCAGCCCGAAGACCTCCTCCGGGAAATAGCAGCTCTTGACCGTGTTGTTCGGCACATCCATGCCCACGACATAGAGGTCGTCCTCCTCAAAGCCCATCCGGTGCAGGATTTCGGGGCTGCGGGCGGCCTCGGTGCCGCAGAAGAGGGTGGGGAATACCACCCCGCCGATCTTCTGGGCGATACCCGTCGCCACCGCCTGTGCATCCAGCGGGTCGGTGCCGAAGGGCATATGCGGGCCGTGCCACTCCAGCGGGCCAACCGGAAGATAGGCCACCGAGAACCGTTTCATCTCCTCCAGCAGTTCACCCGGCCGCAGGAGCTCAAAGCGCACTGTTCTCATTTTACCAATTCTCCTTCCCTTTTCGGGAGTCTTTTACAAAAAAAGAACAATCGGGAGCATCTCCCGATTGTTCTCTTTGGCATGATTTACAGGACCTTATCCTGATAATCGTCGGGAGTGACGATCACAGCGGGGGTCGCGTACTCGAGGGGGATCTCGGTGCCGTTGACCAGATACTCCACGACGGCGGTGATGGCCTCACGGCCGACCACCTTGCCGGAGAAGTAAGCCGAAGCGCGGCAGACAGAGTAGTTGCCGTCCGCCCACTGGTTGGCCATCTCGTCGGCGCCCAGCGCGATGATGCAGCTGTTCTCGGCGAGGCCCTGCTCTTCCAGAACCGCACCGCAGCCCAGAACGCCGTTCTCGGACGGGGTCATAACAAGCCACTTGGTGATCTCGGGGTGCGCGGTGATGACGGCGGAAGCGCTGTTGTAGGCCTCCTCGGACATACTGACATAGTCGGCATAGTAGGTGCGGTCGCTCAGCGCGTCGCCAACCTTATCCGCCCAGGCGTCCTGCTCGCCCTCGGTGCGGGGCACGCAGGAGGAAACGGTCTCCATGGTCATGTAGAGCAGGCCGACCTCGGGGTCGTCCAGCAGGTTGTTCTCGGTCGCATAGTCAGCCATCCACTCGCCGGCGGTGTAGCCGATGTTGTAGGCGTCGATGCCGAACCAGGGCGCGATCTTGTTGCCGTCGGTGTCAATCAGGCCGTCGTCAACCGCGATGATGGGGATGCCCGCCTCTTTGCACTTGTCGACCACCGACTGGGACATCGTCTGGTCGGGGATGCAGGTGACAATCGCGTCGGCGTTGTCAGCGATCGCGGTGTCAATCAGGGTCATGTACTTCTCGGGGTCGCCGTCGCAGTTGTTGAAGTGCCAGGTCGCCTCGAAGCCGTACTGCTCGCCCAGCTCGCTCAGGGTCTGCTCAATCGACGCCGCCTCATTGACGAAGTAGGTCGACTCGGACTTGTAGATGCCGTAGATGTTGAGGGACTCGACGGCGCCGCCGCCCGCGCTGCTCTGAGAGGCCGGCTCGGAGCCGCCCGAAGCAGGTGCGGAACTGTCGGAACCGCCGCAGGCAACCAGACTGAGCGCCATGATGCCGGCAAGACTCAGTGCTGCTAACTTTTTCATTCTTCTTTCCTCCATTTTTTCTAAAATTACCGCAAAGCGAAGAGGTCTCTTTGCGGACGAATCCAAGGTTTGGAACCGATCAAAGGGCCTTCATGCTGTCTGCAAGCAGCCGCTTGGTGCGGGACCGCTGCCGGTAGAAGTCGATTGCCAGAGAGGCAAACAGCAGCATACCGCGGGCGACATACTGCCAGTAAGAGGAGACGCCCACCATGTTCAGGCCGGAGTTGAACGCCTGCACCAGCAGTACGCCCAGCGCCACGCTGGGGATCGAGCCGACGCCGCCGACCATCGACACGCCGCCGAGGTTTGCCGCGGTGATGGCGTCAAAGTGCAGGTTGGGGTTGGCGGCCGGCTGGCCAGAGTTCATGCGGGCGGCCAGGATGATGCCGGCCAGCGCCGCGAACATCGAGGTCATGATGTAGCACAGCGTCTTGACCCGGTTGGCGTTGATGCCGGCGAGCCGCGCCGCCTCGGCATTGCCGCCGATGGCGAAGATGCTGCGGCCGAACTTGGTCTTGGACAGGATGTAGGCGAAGATGACAAACAGGACGATGGTCATGATGACCGGATAGGGGATGCCGTTATCCCCGCCAAGACGCCCCTTGCCGAACTCCATGAAATTCTTGTCCGCGACCGAGACCGGTTTGCCGTCGCACAGCAGGTAGGCGAAGCCGCGCCAGACCGACTGGCTGGCCAGCGTCGCGATAAAGGGCACGATGTTGAGCTTGGTGACCATCAGCGCGTTGAGCAGGCCGGCCAGCGCCGACAGCACCAGCGCCGCGATGCACAGGACCGGCCAGGGCAGGCCGGTGGACTTGAGGGACCACGCGACAAAGACGCCCGCAAACGCCGCCACCGAACCGGCCGACAGGTCGTTGCCGCCGGTCATAATCAAAAAGGTGATGCCGATCGCCGTCAGGCCGATGTTGGTGGACGAGACCAGCACGTTGATCAGGTTGGTGTAGGTAAAATAGTTGGAATTGAGCAGTGAGAACACCACTGTGACCCCGATCAGCGCCAGGATCAAGACCAGCTGGTTGCCGGAAAGGGGCATCTTGAACTTCTTCTTATTCATGTACGCGTTCCTCCATCATAGCCATGGTGAGCAGGTTTTCCTCGGTTGCATCGCAGGCTGGGATCTCCCCTACAATCCGTCTGCCCCGCATCACGATGATCCGGTCGGACAGGCCGATGACCTCCGGCAGCTCAGAGGAGATCAGGATAATCGCGATGCCCTGTTTTGCAAAATCACAGATCAGGTTGTAAAACTCTGATTTTGCTCCCACGTCGATGCCCTTGGTCGGCTCGTCCAGGATCAGCACCCGCGGGTTGGTCAGCAGCCAGCGCGCGACGATTGCCTTCTGCTGGTTGCCGCCGGACAGCTCCACAATCGGCTTTTCCAGACTCGGCGTCTTGATGTTGAAATTCTCCTTGCCGTCAATCCCCAGCTGGGTCTCCCGCTTACGGTCGATGATTCCGAAGCGGTTCGCCAGCCGGTCCAGACTGCCCACCGCAATGTTGCGGCCCACGCTCATGCGGGGGATGATCCCCTCCAGCTTGCGGTCCTCCGAGACCATCACGACGCCGTTTTTGATCGCGTCGTGCGGGGATTTGCAGACCAGAGGCTTGCCGTCCAGCAGTACCTCGCCGCCGGTGCGGGGATCCGCGCCGGTGAGCGCCCGCACCACCTCGGTGCGGCCCGCGCCGACCAGCCCGGAAAAGCCGACCACCTCGCCGGCCCGCACAACAAAGGAGGCGTCCTTCAGATAGGGCGACTGCAGGTGGCGCACCTCCAGCACGACCTCGCCGATCTGCTTATCCTTGTCCAATGCCGCGAAAACATCGCCCAGATCCCGGCCGACCATCTTCTCGATCAGCTGCTTGTCGGTAATCTGGTCGATGGCGGATTCGCCCACAAAGCACCCGTCCTTGAAGATGGCGACCCGGTCGGCAATCTCCCGGATCTCCGCCATCCGGTGCGAGACATAGATGATGACCTTGCCCTCATCCCGCAGCTTGCGGATGATCCGGAACAGGCTCTCGATCTCAGCATCGCTCAGGCTGGCGGTCGGCTCGTCAAAGGCGATCATCTTGAGGTTTTCCCTGCTGTACGCCTTCATGATCTCGACCATCTGCTGATAGGCGACGCTCAGGTCCTTGACCTTGTCGGTCGAGCGCATATTCAGCCCGAACTCGTCGATGATCTTCTGGGCACGTTCGTGGACCTCATTCATCTTGATGTGGCCCAAAAAGCCGGTGGGAAGCCTGCCCAGAAAGATGTTCTCCCCCACCGACAGCTCCAGCATGATCTGCCGCTCCTGATAGATCACGCCGATCCCGGCGGCAACCGCCTCCCGCGGGTTGTTGAAGTGGCAGGGCCGCCCGTTGACCAGATAGTCGCCGTCATCCTGCTGGTAATCCCCGTTGAGGATCTTGAGCAGGGTGGACTTGCCCGCGCCGTTTTCACCCATCAGGGCGAGCACCTCGCCCCCATTCGCGGTGAAGCTGATGTTGTCCAGAGCCTTCACGCCGGGAAAGTATTTCGTTATGTTGCGAAATTCGATTACGTTTCCCATGTTTTTCTCCCTTGCCGATCTCTTTGCTTTTTCGGTTTCCGTCTTGGTATTGGGTCATTCGGATAGCGGCATTGCGTCTATTTTTATGATAACTGATAACTTTCTTTCAAAAAAGTCTATTTTTTCTGTAAATTTTTACGTAAAATTTTGATACCCCTCGTTTTTTCGGTCTGTTGCTGGTCTTTAGAGGGGAAAACGCCCCTCTCCGGCGGGCTATTGCGCCCCCTTTGCCGCTTCTGTCCCCGGCCGCGGGGGCAGATACCGCCGCAGCAGCGCCGTCAGCTCGGCGCGCCCCTTGACGCGGCAGATCCGCACCATCTTTTTGACCCGGTATTTGATGGCGCTCTCGGTCAAAAAGCACTCCTCCGAGATCCTCTCGTAGGCGGCGCCCTCCAGCAGCAGCTCGATGATCCGGCGGTCCAGCTCCTCCGCCTCGCTGAGCAGCTTTTCCAGCAGCATCATCTCGGTCAGCTCCCGGTCGTCATAAAAGACATCCTGCTCCGACGGCAGCGCCGGCAGTGCCGGCTGCGGCGCGGGCGCGGCGGCTGCGCCCGTCCGCTCCGCGCCGACATCCCAGCGGATCATCATCACCACATGGGAGAGATAGGGGTTTTTGCGCAGCGATTCCATCAGCATCACCGCCGCACGGCCGTACTCCGCGAAATTCACCCGCACCGAGAGGATCTTTTCACCGTACAGCTGGGTCAGCCGGGTATCCGCGCAGCCGGCCACCGCCAGCCGCTCAAGCTGCGCCGGGTCCCGCTGGCCCAGCCTGCGCACCAGCGAGATCGCCGCGAAATCGTTGGCGCAGATCACCGCGTCATACTGTTCCGCACGCGGGTAAAACTGCTCAAAGCAATTTTCCAGCGAACCGCTGTTGTAAAAGACATCCCCCTCCCCCGCCACGCCGTCCAGCGCGGCGAGATAGCTCGCCTTGCGGCTCTCGTCCGAAACGGATTTGGGGTTGACCCCATACAGCGCGATCCGGCCGCAGCCCCGCCGGCGCAGCAGCTCCACCAGCCGGCGGGTCGAGTTCATCACATCGCTGCACACCGCGCTGTAATCGGCGTCAAAGGTGTGGTAGGACTGGTTGCACAGCAAAATCGGATACACCCCGATCCGGTTGCAGGCGGTCAGCGCCGCCCGCACCCACTCGGCGTCCGAGCCGATCAGGTAGAGGTACCGCTCCCCGGGCGGGACCTCCTCCAGCGCATCAATCCTGCAGAACGGGATCCGCTTCTGCTTGAACTCGCCGGTCAGTCCCTCGAGCAGGCTGACGCACCAGACGCTGTTGGAATAGGCCGGCTCGACCAAAATCGGAATCATCTTTTCCCTCCTCCTTTTCCCCCTGCGGGGGCTCCCTTTGGGCGCAGCGGGCGCTTACTCCACCACGCGCGGGGCGCCGTCCTCCTTGTCCGGCGCAAGCGCCTCCTCCTCGGACAGGCCCTGCGGGAGATATTTTTTCAGCAGCGCGACCAGCTGGGTGCGCCCGCTCACCCGGCACAGCTCCACCATCTTGCGGGTGCGGTACTTGATCGCGCTCTCGGTCAGAAAGCAGGCCTCCGAGATCTGCGCGTAGGACTCCCCCCGCAGCAGCCGCCACAGCAGCTTGCGGTCGGTCTCCCCGCTCTCCCGCAGCAGCCGCTCGACCAGCATCATCTCGCCCAGCTCGGGGTCCTCGTAAAAGGCGTCCTGGATCCGGGGCAGCGGCCGGCCGGCGGACTGCTGCGGCCGCTCAAAGCCCCGGGCGTCCCCCTGTTTCAGCATACTGAAATCCCACCGGATGGTCATGATGACATGGGAGAGGTCGGGGTTCTTTTTCAGGCTCTCGACCAGTTCCACCGCCGCCTTGGCGCGGGCGTCGAAATTTCCCCTGACCGAGAGGATGCAGTCCTGATAAAACTGGGACAGCCAGCCGTCGGCGCAGCTGATGATCGGCACCTTTCCGAGCCGTCCGGGATCCCGCTGGCGCATCCGCCGGGCCAGCGAGACCGCCGCGAACTCATTGACGCAGATCACCGCGTCATACTCCTGCCGGCGCCGAAAAAAGACCTCAAAGCAGTTTTTCAGCGAGCCGGTGTTGAAAAAGATGTCGTTTTTCCCTCTGGTGTCCGCGCTGCCGCGGCGGGCGGTGAGGTAGCCCTTTTCCCGGCCCTCGTCCGAGACCGACTGCGGGTTGACCCCATACAGCGCGATCCGGCGGCGGCCCTGTTTTTCCAGCAGCTCCACCAGACGGCGCATCGAATTGACCACATCCAGACAGACGGTGCTGTACTCGGCGTCGAACGAGTGGTCCGCCTGATTGCAGAGCAGCACGGGGTAGATCCCCATCTCGTTGCTCGCGCGCACCGCCTCCTCCAGCCAGAGGTTGTTTGACCCGATCAGATAGATGTACCGGTCCTCCCCCCTCACCTCTTTCAGCGTGCGGATCTGCCGGAACGGGATCCGCTTGTGCCGCAGCCTGCCGATGAGGCCGTCCAACAGATTGAGGCACCAGATGCTGTCCTCATACCCCTCCTCAATCATGATTAAAATCATCCTGTTTCCTCCAGTGCGATGGTTGTCGGTGGGCAGCTTCCGCCCGCCTTTGCGCCCGCCGCCGCGGCGGGCCGCTTTGGCGTTGCTCTTCACCTTGTTCCCTCTTATTATACATGAAACAGCCGCCGGCAAAAAGCCCACCCGCCCGCGTGGGGGGATCCCGTCCGTTTGACCCGTCCGCCCGTCCGCCGCAGACGGCCTGCTTGCGGGGAAAGTATAAACTTTTTTTGTTTTTTGGGTCATTTTTTCGCCTTGTCCCCCGCCCTCCTTCTCCCATAGAATAGGGGTGAGAAGGGCCGCAGCTGCGGCGCAGAAAAGCTGAAAGGAGTCCCTGCCATGAGCGAAGAGGTCCGCGCGGCGCGCTGCCGCAAGACAATCCCCACCTACCCGCCCAAGCCCCCCATCGAGCTGCCGATGTTCTTTGAAAAGCGCCCCTATCAGGGGGCGTCGGGCCGGGTCTACCCGCTGCCCTATGCCGACGGGATCACCGACACCCGGGTCGACCGTGCGTATGAGGTCTATACGCTGGAGAACGAGTACCTCTTTGCCGAGGTTCTGCCCGCCTTCGGGGGCAAGGTGCTGCGGGGGTACGATAAGGTCGGCAAATACGACTTCATCTACCACAACGAGGTGATTAAGCCGGCGCTGGTCGGTCTCGCCGGGCCGTGGATCTCGGGCGGGATCGAGTTCAACTGGCCCCAGCACCACCGCCCCACCACCTACCTGCCGCTGGAGGCCGTACTGCAGCAGAACCCCGACGGCGGCAAAACCGTCTGGACCGGCGAGGTGGACCCCTTCTGCCGGATGAAGGGGATGGCCGGCATCACGGTGGACCCCGGCCGCAGCTACCTGCGGGCCAAGGTGCGGCTGTATAACCGCACCGCGCTGCCGCAGGTGTTCATGTGGTGGGCCAACCTCGCGGTGCCGGTGAATAAGGACTACCGCACCATCTTCCCCCCCGATGTCGAATGGGTCAACGACCATGACCGGCGGGCGGTGCTCTCCTGGCCGATTGCGAAGGGGGTCTACCACACCGCGCGGCCGTTTGACTACGGCGCGGGGACCGACCTGTCCCGTTACGAGGCGGTCAAGGTGCCCTCCTCCTTCCTCGTC
>CALXBJ010000112.1 GCA_944386515.1 uncultured Pygmaiobacter sp. | reverse complement strand
TCTATCTGGTCAGCCCCGAGACGGCGGCGGCCAGCGCGCTGTCGGGCTACTTCACCGACCCCACCACCCTGCCCCCGATCGAAAAGCCCCGCCTGCCCGAAAAGTATCTGATCTGGGACAACATGATCTCGATGCCGGCCGGCGAGGCGGAGTACGAGCAGGTCGAGGTGCTGCGCGGGCCGAACATCCAGCCGCTGCCCAAGGCGATGGTGCCGCAGGACAGCATGGAGCTGCCGGTGCTGCTCAAGGTCGGGGACAACATCACCACCGACCACATCATGCCCGCCGGCGCTAAGGTGCTGCCCTTCCGCAGCAACATCCCCAAGATCGCCCATTTCTGCTTTGAGAAGTGCGACGCCACCTTCCATGACCGGGCGCTTGCGGCCGGCGGCGGGGTGATCGTCGGCGGCTCGAACTATGGGCAGGGCTCCAGCCGGGAACACGCGGCGCTGGTGCCGCTGTATCTGGGCATCCGCGCGGTGATTGCGGTCAGCTTCGCCCGGATCCACAAGGCCAATCTGGTCAACGCCGGCATCCTGCCGCTGGAGTTCGCAAACGCCGAGGACTTCTCCCGGATCGAGCAGGGGGACAAGATCCTGCTCGAGGGGGTGCGCGAGGGCATCCGCAAGGGCGCCATCCAGCTGCGCAACCTCACCCGGGGCGAGAGCTACCCGCTGGTCTGCGCGCTGTCCGGGCGCCAGTGCGACATCATCGCCGCGGGCGGCCTGCTGAACTACACCAAGGCGAAGGCCGAGTCCTGACTCAAGAAAACAGCCCTATCTTCCCAATGGAAAGGATGAGAAAATATGGATTTCAACGCCGCCGTCGAACAGTTTAAAAAGGTTCTGGAGAGCCAGCAGCAGCGCGCCGCCGCGATGCGGGCGCAGGGCGGTTTTATCGACTACGCCGCACTGCCCAAGATCGTCATCGGCATCTGCGGCGGGGACGGCATCGGCCCGGTCATCACCCATGAGGCCGAGCGGGTGCTGCGCTTTCTGCTGAAGGAAGAGGTCGAGGCCGGAAAGATCGAGTTCCTCGAGATCGACGGGCTGACCATCGAGAACCGCATCGCCTGCGGCAAGGCGATCCCGGACGACGTGATGGAGCAGCTGCGCCGCTGCCAGGTCATCCTCAAGGGACCCACCACCACCCCCCGCGCCGGAGACGGGATGCCGAACATCGAGAGCGCCAACGTCGCGATGCGCAAGGCGCTGGACCTGTTTGCCAATGTGCGGCCGGTCAAGATCCCGGGCGAGGGGATCGACTGGACCTTCTTCCGGGAGAACACCGAGGGCGGCTACGCGCTGGGCAGTCAGGGGCTGGAGATGGACGACGGGGTCGCGTTCGACTTTACCGTCACCACCACCGAGGGTACCCAGCGGCTGGCCGAGCTGGCCTATGACTATGCCCGCAAGAACGGCAAAAAGCGGGTCTCGATCATCACCAAGGCGAACGTCATCAAGACCACCGACGGCAAGTTCCTCAAGCTGTGCCAGGAGGTGGGCAAAAAATACCCCGACATCACCACCGACGACTGGTATATCGACATCCTCACCGCCAAGCTGATCGACAAGCAGCGGCGCGGGGATTTCGAGGTCCTGATCCTGCCCAACCTCTACGGCGACATCGTCACCGATGAGGCCGCCGAGATGCAGGGCGGCGTCGGCACCGCCGGCAGCGCGAACATCGGCAAGCAGTACGCGATGTTTGAGGCGATCCACGGCTCGGCGCCCCGGATGGTGGCCGAGGGCCGCGCCAAGTACGCCGACCCCTGCAGTATGCTGCGGGCGACGGTGATGCTGCTCTCCCACATCGGCCGCCAGAAGCAGGCCGACGCGCTGGAGCGGGCGCTGGACCGGTGTATGTACACCGAGAAGAAGCTGACCATCACCGGACGGGACACCGGCTGCAGCTGCGAGGAGTTCGGCGACTATGTGATGGAAACGGTGCGGGCGATGGAGTGATCCGCCCCGTGCCGGCAAATTATGCGAATGTAAGGTGACAAAGAGAATGTCAATGCAAAGCAAGCCTTCGATGCCGGTCATCAAGCGGCTGCCGCGGTACTACCGCGATCTGGGCGAGATGGAGGCCGAGGGGATCGTCAAGGTCTCCTCCTCCGAGCTGGCCCGGATGATGGGCACCACCGCATCGCAGGTGCGTCAGGATTTCAACTGTTTCGGCGGCTTTGGGCAGCAGGGCATCGGGTACAACGTCAAGCTGCTGCGGGAGGAGCTGGGCAAGCTGCTCTTCCCCCGCGAGCCGGTGCCCACCATCCTGATCGGCGCGGGCAATCTGGGCCACGCGATGGCAAACTTCCTGCGCAAGGACACGCAGGGCTTCGCGCTGCGCGCCGCCTTTGACGTCAAGCCCGAGATGGTCGGGCTGACCCTGTGCGACGTGCCGATCCTCGCGATGGATGCGCTGGCCGACTACTGCGCCGAGCACCATCCCAAGGTGGCGGTGATCTGCGTCCCGCGGGAGGCCGCGCAGCAGGTGGCCCAGCATCTGATCGATCTGGGCATCCGCGGCTTTTGGAACTTCAGCCACTATGACTTTTCGATCGAATATCCCGACGTCCTCGTGGAAAACGTACATCTCGGGGACAGCCTTGCGACCCTGAGCTACGCGGTCAACAACGATCTGTGACCTGCCGGTCTTTCCCGCGGCGGTCCCGGCCCC
>CALXBJ010000111.1 GCA_944386515.1 uncultured Pygmaiobacter sp. | reverse complement strand
GACGGCCAGCCCCTCACCGGCGAGGCGAAGGGCGACGACTATGTCGCGAGCCGGCCGGTCGCCATCATGATCAACAACCGGGCCGACAGCCGGCCCACCCGCGGCCTGTCGGACGCCGACGTGCTGTCTGAGAGCATGGTCGAGGGCGGCATCACCCGGTTTATGGCGCTCTTCCCCGACACCAATTTCGGGGAGGTCGGGCCGGTGCGCTCGGCGCGGGACCAGTTCTTCCGGCTGATCCGCCCGTTCCAGCCGCTGTATCTCTTTGTCGGCCGCAGCGGCATCACCCAGCAGTATTTTGACGACACCGAGTACGGCGACCTCGCGGTCAACGGGATGAACGTCAGCTTCGCCTACCGGGACGAGAACCGCCACGCAAACGGCTATCCCACCGACGCGACCGCCTACACAAGCGGGGACAAGATCGAGAGCCTGATCGAGAGCCGCGGCATCGACATGAGCCGGGAGCTGACCAGCCCGATCTTCGACTTTATCGATTACAACGAGAGCCCGCGGGAGCTGTCCGGCGAGAGCGCGACCGACATCAAGATCGTCCACTCGGCCTCCTACCGCACCGGCTTCACCTATGACACGGCGAGCGGCAAATACCTGACCAGCCTGTACTCCAAGAGCGCGGGCTACACCCCGATGGTGGACGAGGCCAACGGCCAGCGGATGGCGTTTGAGAACGTGATTGTCCTCTTCACCGAGATCACCCAGTACCCCTACGACGGCACCGGCACCAACCCCGATTACAAGAAGGTGGACTACGACTTCGGCGGGGTGGGCTACTACATCAGCAACGGCAGGGCCGAGAAGATCCTCTGGCAGAAGGGCCCGGTCGACTACCCGCTGCTGCTGACCGACGAGGCGGGCGAGAGCCTCAAGGTCAACTGCGGCAAGTCCTATGTCGCGGTGGTCAGCCTTGACGAGTACGAGAACTTCACGATCGCCTGACACCGGGCGCTCGCCGGGACGCGCCGCGGCTGCAATCCGTTTGCAATCCGCAGCGCGTCCCTTTATAATAAGAGGTAACTGCAAGCGCTCGCCCCGCGGCGGGCGGCTTCGGCAAATACGGCCGCCGTCTTTGCGGCGGGATGGGAGACCTGTTATGTCAAAACGCATTCTTGCCCTGCTGTTCTGCCTTGTCTTTGTCGCGGCGGCGTTTGCCGGCTGCGGCGGCTCGGGTGAGGGCGGCTCCGTCGCCGTCGCGACCCCCGCGCCGACCCCGACCCCCGAACCGTATGACCCCAACCCCCTCACCGGTGAGGAGAAGGGGGACGGCTATGTCTCGGTGCGCCCGGTGGCGATCATGATCAACAACATCGCGGCCTGCCGCCCCCAGCGGGGGATCAACGACGCCGACGTGCTGTACGAGATCATGGTCGAGGGGGGCATCACCCGGTTCATGGGCCTTTACAACGACTATGGGTCGCTGGGCGACGTCGGGCCGGTGCGCTCGGCCCGGGACCAGTTCTTCCGGCTGATTATGCCCTTCCAGCCGCTGTATGTCCACATCGGCCGCAGCGGCATCACCCAGCAGTACATCGACGATGCCGAGTATGGGGCGCTGGACGCAAACGGCGCGTATGGCAAGATCTCCTACTGGGACGCCGCGCGCCAGGCGCAGGGCTACGCGCAGGAGCACACCGCCTACACCAACGGCGAGCTGCTGAGCGCCTATGTCGAGGAATACGACGTCGACATGAGCCGCGACCTCTCCAGCCCCATCTTTGACTTTGTCGACTATGACGAGCCGGCCAGGGTGCTCTCGGGGCAGGACGCGGCCAGCGTGGGGATCGTCCACTCGGCCTCCTACCGCACCTATTTTGACTACGACACCGCCAGCGGCCGGTACCTGATGACCCAGTACAACTCCCACAAGGGCTGCATCGAGCCGACCGTCGACGAGCTGACAAACGAGCAGACCGGCTTTGAGAACCTGATCGTCCTCTTCACCGAGATCACCACCTATCCCTACCCCGGCGGCAACATCGACCCCAAGACCGGGCAGGACAAGGGCGACCCCGATTACAAGAACGTCAGCTACGACTACGGCGGGATCGGCTTTTACATCAACGGCGGCAAGGCCGAGAAGCTCCGCTGGCAGAAGGGGGGCACCCCCTACGCGCTGACCCTGTACGACGAGAACGGGGACAGCCTGAAGGTCAACTGCGGCAAGTCCTATGTCGCGGTGGTCAGCCTTGAGGAGTACGATAACTTCAGGATCACCGGCACGCAGGATACCGTCTCCTCCGAGGCGGTCAGCATCGACCCGAATGCCGCCGCCAATGAGGCCGCGGCCGAAAACGCCGCCGAATAACCCCGCGGGCGGCGCGCCGGCGGGCGGGGCGGCGGAAAATCCCACCGCTTTACATCCCCCTGCCCCGGCAGTATAATGGGGGCAACGGCAGTTTAAGGAGACACGGTATGAAAAAACGCTTTTTTGCGCTGCTGACGGCCTTTGCGCTGTCCGCCGCGCTGCTGGCCGGCTGCGGCGGCACCGACATATCGGGCAGCACAGCGGCCCCCACCCCCACCCCCCAGCCGATCAACGTCTACGACTACAACCCCCTCACCGGGCAGGAGAAGGCCGCCGACCTGCCGGACGGGCAGCGGCCGGTCGCCATCATGGTCAACAACGTGCAGGCCGCGCTGCCCCAGACCGGCATCGCCGCGGCGGACGTAATCTATGAGATGGAGACCGAGGCCGGCATCACCCGGATGATGGCGGTCTACTCCGACTACACCAAGGTGCCGCTGGTCGGGCCGGTGCGCTCGGCGCGGGACCAGTTCGTCCAGTTCGTGCTGCCCCTCAACGCGCTCTTCGTCCACATCGGCGGCTCGACCTACGCCAACGAGATGCTCAACTACTACCAGTATCAGGACATCGACGGGCTGTATCTGGGGCTGACCGCCTTCGTCTTTGACGAGGAGCGGTACAAGACCAAGGCGCAGGAGCATTGCTGGTACACCAGCGCCGAGCTGATCGCGCAGGGCATCAGCGCGGTGAGCGGCCTTTCGACCACCGGCACCCTGATCCCGCTGTTCCAGTTCGGCAGCGCCGGGTCGGGCGAGGCGGATGCAAAGGAGATCAGCTTCCGGTTCTCGAGCTACGGGGACGCGGCGTTCCACTACGACGCGGCCAGCGGCCGGTATCTCAAGGACATCTACGGCGCGGCCCAGCTCGACGCCGGCACCGGCGAGCAGCTGTCCTTCGACAACCTGTTCGTCCTCTTTGCAAAGGTCGGCTACAAGGCGGACACCCAGCTGACCGATTTCGACCTCTCGGAGGGGGAGGGCTACTACTTCACCGGCGGGCGGTACACCCCCATCCACTGGGAGAAGGAGGGCCACGAGGCCCCGCTGAAGGTCTATGACGAGGACGGCGGCGAGCTGACCGTCAACCCCGGCAAGAGCTATATCGCGGTGGTCTCCACCGCGCAGGCCGGCACCCTGTCGATCGACGGCGCGCTGCTTTTGGCCGAGCAGCCGGATGCCGCCGCGCAGGGCTGACCGGCGGCCGGCTTTCGGCGGCATCTTCCCGCCACAGCGGCATCTTCCTGTTGCAGCGGGGCGGCGCTTTTCAAAAACAGTGCGGCAAAGGGCATTTTCCCATCGGGAAAATGCCCTTTTTCTCTTGCGCGGCGGCCGGTTTGCGGCTATAATGGACGCGGCGGGGCGCTGCCCCGCCGTTTTTTGTGCGCGGCGCTTTTTTCGGGGCGGCGGGGGGCGGTCGCACCCGCTCCCTTTTTGCGGTGGCGGGGGGCGGCGGCCTTCTGCCCTCTTCCGAACCGGGCGATGCGCGGCGCAAAACCGCCCGCCTGCCCCACCCGGGCAGACACCCCCGGGCTGCGCGGCGGGGCAAAGAAACAGCAAGGATGGAACGGAGTGTGTAAAAATGGCGGCACCGCATACCTGGAAGGATAAGATTCTCTGGTTTTTGATCCTGAACCTCGGCCTGATTTTGACCGCGGCGGGGATCAGCATCTTCAAAAGCCCCAATAACTTCGCAATCGGCGGCACCAGCGGCCTTGCGATTCTGCTGGCCGACCTCTTCCCCCGGCTGGACGTCAGCGGGTCGATGGCGATCATCAATCTGGCGCTGGTGGTGCTGGGCTTCGCGTTTTTGGGGCGGGGGTTTGCCGGGGCGACGGTCTACGCATCGGCGGCGCTGTCCGCCTATGTCGCGCTCATCGAGCGGCTGTTCCCCCTCGCCGCCCCCCTCACCGACGACACCCTGCTCGAGCTGATCTGGGCGGTCATCCTGCCGGCGGTCGGCTCGGCGCTGGTCTTCAACATCGGCGCGTCGACCGGCGGCACCGACATCGTCGCGATGATCCTCTCAAAGCACAGCTCGCTGGAGATCGGCAAGGCGCTGCTGGTGTCCGACTTCCTCATCACCGCGGCGGCGTTCCCCCTGTTTGGGGCCAAGACCGGGCTGTACTGTATGCTGGGCCTGCTGCTCAAGACCTTCCTCGTCGACATCGTCATCGACGGCATCAACTCCCGCAAATACGTCACGGTGATCTCGAGCGAATCCGAGCAGGTCAAGACCTTCATCCTCGAGCAGCTGCACCGCGGCGCGACGGCCAGCCATGCCGAGGGGGCGTTCAGCCACCGGCCCGAGCAGGTCATCACCACCGCCCTCACCCGGCGGCAGGCGGTGCTGCTGCGCAACTTCATCCGCCGGGTCGACCCCCACGCCTTCATCACGATGGTCAACTCCTCCGAGATCATCGGCAAGGGCTTCCGGGAGATCTGAGCGCGCCGCGTGCCGGCGTCCCACCGACGACCCACCGCCGCGCGCTGTACCGGCCCACCTGCCGCGCGCTGTGACGGCATCACCGTTTGCGGCGGGCGAAAGCGCGTTCCTGTGCATATTCCCCCTCCCCGCCCAATAGGATAGGATAGAG
>CALXBJ010000110.1 GCA_944386515.1 uncultured Pygmaiobacter sp. | reverse complement strand
GGCTTCTCGATGCTGATCGGGGTCTTTTTCGGCTATTATCCCGCCAGTAAGGCGGCGAAGCTGGACCCGATCGATGCGCTGCGGTACGAATGATAAAAAGGCGGGCGCCACCCGGAGACTTTCCGGGTGGCGCCCGCTTCTTTTTCACTCAATTCAGATAGCTCGCGCAGTACTCGTCCAGCGTGATGCCGAGGCGTGCGATCTCGGCCGCCGTCTCGGTCCCGACATACCGGATGTGCCACTCCTCGGTCATATAGCCGGTGATCTGCTCGGTGCCGGGCAGGTAGTGCAGCACAAATCCGTATTCCGCCAGATGCTCCTTTGCCCATGCATACTCCGCCGTCTGCCCAAAGTCGGTATAGGACAAGGCCCCGTTGCAGATGTCCATCGCAAGCCCGGTCTGGTGCTCCGAAAAGCCGGGCCGCGCGCTGTAGGTATCGGCCGCTGCCTGCCCGTCCCGCGCGACATAGTTGTTATAGATCTGATCCTGATAGGCATAGCTGCGGTAGCCCGACTGGCCGAGGATGGTGTACCCCTCCGCCGCCGCGCCGGCACACAGCCGCTCAAACGCCGCAGCCGCCTCCGCCCGCAGATAGAGGGTCTTTCCGCCGTTGCTGTACTGCGAGGAGATCTGAACGAGATCCGCCGGCTCATACCCATCCGGCAGCTGGTGATATTTGTTGCAGAGCACCAGCAAATTGTCCGGGTCTGCAATTGTCTCAACTTCAGTGTAAAACGGCCGGTCAAGCCCGATGTTGACATAGCTGACCACCTGCTGCGCCGCAAGGCCGGGGTTCTGCGCCGCATAGTCTGCGTACCGCTCGGCGTTCTCCTCCCGATAACCCGCCGCCGCGGCATAGGGATCAGTCTCAGCCTCCGGTGTCGGTGACGGGGTCGGTGCGGCCGTCGGCTGCGCGGCAGAGGCCCCCTGCGAAGAGACTCCCGCCCCGCCGGCCGAGTCCGATACCCCGCTGCTCTCCCCGCCCCTGCAGCCGGCGAGCAGCGCCAGTGCGGCAGCGAGCAGCAGCAGGCTCCAAAAACGCTTTTTCATCTTTTCTTTTGCCCTCTTTCCATCCTACAATCCTTTTCTTATAATAAACGCAGGACTGCTTTTCTATTTTACACGGATCTCATCAAAAGGTCTTTTTCTTTTTCTGAATTTTTGCGGCAAAAGCTCCACGCGATTCACAATAAAATTTAGGGCGTTTTTTGCTTTTCCGGCGCTCGGTTTTCTTTCCACAATTTTAAATCTTGCTGTTAAAAAAAACGAGGAACCGCAGTGAATACGGTCTTCGTTTTTTATTGTATCCGCTTTCTGCCGCTTGTTTTTACACCCTCGTATGAAGGCCGCATTTACCCCTTTGGCACGTCATCTTTCGCCTGATTCTTTGCTGCGCTCTCCTGCCGCTCCTCCGCGCTCCCCTCTTCGGGGACAGCGGCGGCGGGCGTCACCTGCGGCATCTCCGCGCACTGCGCTCCCTCGTCCGGCGGCATTCCCGCCGCATCAGCCGCCGTCCGGCGGCGCAGCAGCGGCCGGCGGTAGGGAGAAAAGGTCTTTGCTACATTGATCGAGGAGTAGAAATAAAGCGCCCAGATACTCGGCAAGAGCAGCGCGCTCCAAGAACTGCTCAGCTGTCCGCCGAGCAGCAGAATCACCGCTAATGTGACCACCCGGCAGAGATAATCGATCCAAAAGCAGATCAAAAAGGCGCGGCGCCGCAGTGTAATCAGCACCAGCATCGCAAGATACATGACTACCTGAATCAAAAAGATCACCGCATCAAAGCAGGCCAGCGCAAAATAGGGCGTGCCCCAAAAAACAGACAGCGCCTCCAACAGTGCAAACGGCCGCGGCGCTGCGGCGAGCAGCCCAAAAACAAGAGTGACGCAGTACAAAAAGATCAATCCCTGCAGCTTTGTTTTTTCCTTTTTCATCTTATCCTCCCCTGCGGGTCTGTGCTTTCCCGCTGAACTTCCACGCCGATAAACCCCTTTGATTCCTATCATACGGAGACGCCAAACCGGCGTCAAGAGCTGTGGGAAATTTATCTCCTGCTTTCCTCCCAAAAGCACCTTTTATCCCTGACCGATGTGCGGCACGCCATCGGCGCAGACCCATACCGGCAGCCGCTTTTTCGCTGCAGCACCTACCTGCCGGCACCCGCAGGGTTTCCCGCGGACACCGCCGCACCTTTTGCCGCCTGCATCTTCTCCGTAATACGTTTTGCGTGGCAGAGCCCGTCCTCCGCCCTACTTTTCCACCGCCCGCCCTGATCTGTGTGCAAAACAAAAGCCCGGATACCGCTGAAGGCATCCGGGCATATCTGGCTCCCCCTGTTGGGCTCGAACCAACGACCCTGCGGTTAACAGCCGCATGCTCTACCGACTGAGCTAAGGAGGAATATATATAAACTGCCGAGAGGCAGAATATTTCGTGGTGCACCTCCAGGGACTCGAACCCTGGGCCCGCTGATTAAGAGTCAGCTGCTCTACCAACTGAGCTAGAGGTGCATAGGTGGCCGCGGCGTTTACCGCGGCCTTTGTTTTGGTGACCCCTGCGGGAATCGAACCCACGATTGCGCCGTGAGAGGGCGCCGTCTTAGCCGCTTGACCAAGGGGCCGGACTAAAAAGCACTTCACGCTGTGCTTTTATCGCTGCGGGCTGTTCCCCGCCGTCCTGAGGGCTTTGCCGCTCTTTGTGAAAAAAGAAAAGGGCCGGCACCTACCTATCTTCCC
>CALXBJ010000109.1 GCA_944386515.1 uncultured Pygmaiobacter sp. | reverse complement strand
GGCTCGGTGTAGGGGAAGTGGTGCGGGCGGAAGCGCACCTTGGTGTTCTCGCCGTAGAGCTTTTTGATAAAGGCCTCCAGCGTGCCCTTGAGGTCGGTGAAGGTGATCCCCTCATCCACCACAAGCCCCTCGATCTGGTGGAAGATGGGGCTGTGGGTCGCGTCCACCGCGTCGCTGCGGTAGACCCGGCCGGGGCAGATGATCCGGATGGGGGGCTTTTGCGCCTCCATCGTGCGGATCTGCATCGGGCTGGTCTGGGTGCGCAGCAGCACGTTCTCGGTGATGTAGAAGGTGTCCTGCGTGTCCCGCGCGGGGTGGCTCTTGGGCATATTCAGCATCTCGAAGTTGTAGTGGTCCAGCTCCACCTCCGGGCCGGCCTTGACCTCAAAGCCCATCCCGAGGAAGATCTGCTTGAGCTCGTCCAGCACCTGCTGGAACGGGTGGCGCTTGCCCTGCGCGACGGGGGTGCCCGGCAGGGTCACGTCGATGGTCTCGGCGGCCAGACGCGCGTTCAGCGCCGCGTCGGCCAGCTCCTTGCCGCGGCGGCGGATCTCCTCGTCGATCTCGCCGCGCACCTCGTTGGCCAGTGCGCCGATCAGCGGCCGCTCCTCTGCCGAGAGCTTGCCCATCTGCTTGAGGATCGCGGTGACCTCGCCCTTTTTGCCCAAAAAGCGGACCCGCAGCTCCTCCAGCGCGGCCTCGCTGTCCGCCTGCGCGAGCAGCTCGGCCGCCGTTTGGCGGATGTTTTCCAATGCCTGTTTCATCTTGTCCTTCACCTCAACTAAAAATGGTTGCCAATGGCGTCGGCAGCCGCCGGGGCAAAAAAACAGCGCCCCGCCGCCTGCGCAGATCATACACAGGGGCGAAGCGCAACACTCCGCGGTACCACCCAGCTTCCCGGCGGGAAACCCGCCCGGGCACTTTGCAGCGCGATAACGGACGCCACACCGTCCCGGCCTACTGAAAGCGGTTCAGCCGGGCCCCTCCCGGGGGAACTTCACACCCTCCTCCTCTGCGGCGCTTACAGCCGGGACGCCGCTCTCTGCGAGAGGATCAAAGGACGCTACTTTCCCCGTTCTACGGGTTGTTACCCTGTCATGATAGCACCTCGATGCGGATTTTGCAAGGGTTTTGCGAAATTGGGCAAAGAATGATATACTGGACAAAACCGGCCTGCCGGGCGGTAAAATAGGTAAAGTGAACAAACGGGGCGGGCGGCCGGATGCGGCGCAGCAGGGAGGAAATGAGGATGTTTAGGGTCGGGTTTGACGCGGTGCGGATCGACCGGATGGAGAAAAAGATGCAGCGGGCGGGCTTTTGCAGCAGGGTTTTCTCCGCGCAGGAGAACGCGCTCTTTGCCGAGAAAAAACACCCCGCGCCGACCGCGGCGGCGAATTTTGCCGCCAAGGAGGCGCTGGCCAAGGCGCTGCGGTGCGGGATCTTCGGCTTTGAGCTGACCGAGGCCGCCGCGCTGCGGCGGGCGGACGGCTCGCCCTACTTCGCCTTTTCGGGGGAGCTGGCCCGCCGGATGGAGCAGGAGGGCCTTGCGGCGGAGCTCTCCCTCTCCCATGAGGGGGAGTACGCGTTTGCCTTTGTGCTGCTGCAGCCGGCGCAGCCCGGCTGCGCCGGCCAAGGCGCACAGGGGAAATAACAGCGCAACAAGCAAAATCTGGAACGGCGCGCGGTGATTAAAAGCCGCCGTCCCGGTGCAGAATAAGGGTGCGGGACCGCAGAAGGAAAAAAACACCCTTTGAAGATTGCACAGGAGGCGGAGCTTTCAGATGGAGGTCAAACGCGGAGAGGTCTTTTATGCCGATCTCAGCCCGGTGGTGGGCAGCGAACAGGGAGGGACAAGGCCGGTACTTATCATCCAGAATGATGTGGGCAACCGGTACAGCCCGACGGTCATCGCGGCGGCCATCACCTCGCGGCAGGACAAGAACAAGATGCCGACCCACATCGGCATCAAGGGCGCGAGCTGCGGCCTTGCCAAGGACAGCGTGGTGCTGCTCGAGCAGATGCGCACGCTGGATAAGCGCCGGCTGCGGGAAAAGACCGGCCGGATCGACCCGGCCGACCAGCGCCGGGTGGACGAGGCAATCAACGTCAGCCTCGGGCTGCATCAGTTTTAAGCAATAGCAAAGGGCGGCGCGGCGCGCTGCGGCGGGAAATTCCGGCTGCGGCGCACCGCGCCGCCCTTTTTTGTCGCGCGTCGAAGCAGCAGGCTGTGCGAAGGCGGTGGCCCCTTTCAAAAAACGCGGTTTTTTGCTATACTGAGAGCAAATCGCAGAAAACCGCGCGGCGCGCGGGGACGGATCGGAAGGAGGCCGAAGGGATGCGCAGAGCGGGGAAGGTGCTCCTCTGGCTGCTGATGGTGCTGGTGCTGACCGCGCTGGTCGTCGGGGGGACGGTCGGTTACTTTTATTCACAGGCCGCGCCGGGGGAGGAGATCGAGAAAAAGCTCACGGTGAATGCGGCCCCCGCGCAGGGGACCCAGAGCGAGGGAGCCTTTGTCGCGCCCGACGGGTATGAGGTTGAGGTCCCGGTGCTGGGCGGGGTGCTGTTCCGGGCGTTCTCCTGCAACAGCCTCGACACCGACCAGACGCTGCAGTGGAACGAGCTGGAGGCGGTACCGCTGGGCATCCCGGAGGGGTGCGAGCTGCGCTCGGTCCGGGTGGACGGGCTTGCCGGGGAGCTGTTTTCGGGCAGCACGCAGGAGGAGTATACCGCCTTTTCCTTTCCCGGCAACGGCGACTACTATTACCGGGTCGAGCTGGAGCTGCCCCGGGCGGAGGACGGGCAGCGGGCGCAGACATACGGCGTTTTGACCTACCGGTTCATGGTGAAAGTCTCGGTCGAGATGGGCGCCTTTTTGTCGGATGACAAAGTCAGTCAGGGGTCGGTCGTCTCGGTGAGGATCGAGAACAACCTCGACGGCTACACCCCCTACGGCAGCAGCGAGCTGGGGCCGGTGAACTTCATCCCCTCGGGGGAGAGCGGCTGGGTCGCCTTTGTGCCGGTCTCCTACAACCGGGAGGCGGGGGACTACACCATCGAGGTGCAGTGCGGCGATTACACCGCCAGCCTGCCGCTGACCGTCACCTACAAATCCTATGAGAAGATCACCTTCGAGAGCGCTGACCAGCTGCCCGACGCCTCGACCGAGAGCGCCGCGGCGAGCGCCGCCTACCGCAACGCGATCTGGCCGCTGTATGACAGTTACAGCAAGGAGCAGCTCTGGCAGGGGATCTTCCAGCGGCCGGTCGAGGGCAGGATCAAGTATGATTTCGGCATCGGCAGCCTGCTGCCCGGGGACACGGTGTCCCAGCGCCACAGCGGCATCGACTATCTGGTCACCGTCGACGAGTCGCCGGTCTGCGCGCCGGCGGGCGGCGAGGTGGCCTTTGCCGGGTATCTCGAGCTGACCGGCAACACGGTGGTCATCGAGCACGGCGGCGGGGTGAAGAGCTATTTTTACCACATCACCACCCTTGAGACCTCGCGGGGGGAACAGCTGGAAAAGGGGCAGCAGATCGGGCTGCAGAATGTCGCCGACCTGCTGCACTACGAGATCAAGATCGGCAACCAGAGCGTCGCGCCCGGCCCGATCTTTGACGGCAACAGCGGGCTTTACCGCTGATGCGGCATTGTAAACAAGAACAAAAAGACCCGCCGGGCCGGCGGGCGAAGGGGAGGACAAGGATGAAGAAGATCGGATTTATCGGGATCGGCGTGATGGGCGGGCCGATGGTGCTCAACCTGATGCGGGCGGGGTACGAGCTGACCGTCTACTCCCGCACCAAGGCAAAATGTGAGGCGGTGCTCGCCGCCGGCGCGCGGTGGGCGGATTCCCCCGCAGCCTGCGCCGCGGGGCAGGACGCGGTGCTGACGATGGTGGGCTACCCGCAGGATGTCGAGCAGGTCTATTTCGGCGAGAACGGCATCCTCTCGGCCGCGGCGGAGGGGATGCTGCTGATCGACCTGACCACCACCAGCCCCAAGCTGTCAAAGCGGATCTTTGCGGCGGCGAAGGCGGCCGGGGCCGATGCGCTGGACGCGCCGGTCTCGGGCGGGGACACCGGGGCGAAGGCCGGCACGCTGGCGATCATGGTCGGCGGGGAGGAGGCCGCGTTTGAGCGGGCAAGGCCGATTTTTGAGGCGATGGGCAAAAACATCGTCTACGAGGGCCCCGCCGGCAGCGGGCAGCACACCAAGATGGCAAACCAGATCGCGCTTGCGGGCGCGGTGGCCGGCGTCTGCGAGGCGATCGCCTACGGCCGTGCGGAGGGGCTGGACCTCGGACGGATGCTGGACACCATCGGCAGCGGCGCGGCGGGCAGCTGGCAGATGTCCGGCAACGGCCCCAAGATGGTGAGCGGGGACTTCGCGCCCGGCTTTTACATCAAGCACTTTATCAAGGATATGCGGATTGCCGGCGAGGAGGCGCAGGGCGCCGGCCTCTCGCTCGAGGTGCTGGAAGAGGTGCTGCGGATGTACCGTGCGCTGGACGAGCAGGGGATGGGGGATCTCGGCACTCAGGCGCTGATCCGATACTATGAATAAAAGCGGGATCGGTCAGGGAGGCTTGATTGCGTGAAAAGAAATTCAGTTCTGCGGGCCGCCAGCGCGGTTCTGGCGCTGCTGGCCCTGCTTGCGATCCTCTGCGCTGTCACGGTGACGGGCGGCGGCTTTCTGGATCTGAGCAACATGGTCAGAATGGCCTGCGCGGGCGCAGCCGTGGTTTGAGGTCTCCTCGCGGCGATCGTCTGGAGATGCTCGAGGCCGAAGCTCTGAACGGCCGCGCGCGAACAGGTCTGCCCGGACAGGAGAGCGGGGCGAAGATGCCGACACGGCATCTTCGCCCTCTTTCATTTTTACTAGATTTGTCAGAACTTCCGATATTAATGTATTACGATTATTTTTTAATGATAAACATTAAAAATTAGTTGACAATCCTACTATATGCATGGTATCATACAGACAGATCAACAAGGGGAGGCAGACGGCGGATGGATAAAATTGCAAATACATCAAAAATCATTCTGACGGTTCTCAAGGTTCTTTTCTGGGTAGTTGCCGCTGTGAGTGTCATCGCATTGGCCGCGACGGCTGTCGTGCTGCTTTTTGGGGGAGGGACCGGGTCGATTGACGGTTTTTCGATCACACTCGGCGACTATTCGCTGCTTTTGAAGGGGCAGTACTCCCTGCAGCGGTTTGTTCCGCTGCTCAGTATCACGCTGGCGAACGCCGCGGTTTTTGGGGCGCTCTCCTGCTACATCATCCGAATTCTTCAGGCGATCTTTGAGCCGATGTCCCACGGAAAGCCTTTTTGCACCAACGTGAGCGCCGCGCTCAAAAAGCTCTCTTATGCGGTGCTGATCTTCGGTATCGTTGGGGTTGCGCTGCAGACGGCGACAAACAACCTCTTCTTTGACGCGTTTGACATCCCCTCGCTGTTCGCGGCGGACAAGGTCGCGTCCTGCTCGATAGCCGAGGTGAGCGACGTCAGCTTCCTCCTCTGGTTTGTCCTGCTGCGCCTCATCAGCCATATTTTCAAGTATGGCGAAACGCTGCAGCAGCTCTCGGATGAGACGCTGTAAATCCTGACAGGGAGGGATTCTGTGCCGATTGTGTTAAGGCTGGACAGGGTGATGGCCGACAGAAAGATGTCGCTCAACACGCTGTCCGAAAAGGTTGGGATCGCCAACGTCAACCTCTCAAAGATCAAGACGGGAAAGGTCAGCGCCATTCGATTTTCAACACTCGAGGCGATCTGCGAAGCGCTGCACTGCCAGCCGGGCGATATTTTGGAATATTGCCCGCCCGGGGCGGAAAATCCGGCTGATATAAAATGATCGAACACGCGGCGACAATAAAAAGCGGGAGGTTTTCCTCCCGCTTCATTTTTAAGGATTATTTTTTGTCCGCGACCATCCGCTTTGCGGCCTTGTAGATGTCCCCGCAGCCGAGGGTGATGACGAGGTCGCCCTCCTTTGCGTTTTTCGCCACATAATCGACCACCCCGTCAAAGCCGGGGTACCACACGCTGCCCGGGATCAGGGCGGCGAGGTCGGCGGTGTAGATGTTGAAGTTGTCGTTGGTCTCCCGGCTGCCCATGATCTCGGTCATCACGACCTGATCCGCGATCTGCAGCACCTCGGCGAACTCGTGCAGCAGCAGCTTGGTGCGGGAGTAGGTGAAGGGCTGGAAGACCGCAATCACCCGGGAAAAGCCCATCTGCTTTGCCGCCGACAGGGTGGCCCGCAGCTCGGTGGGGTGGTGGGCGTAATCGTCCGCCACCACCGCGCCGGTGGCGGTGTGGCCGAGTATCTCAAACCGGCGGCCGGTGCCGGTGAAGGCGGCAATCCCCGCGGCGGCCTCCTCGGCGGTGCAGCCGGCGAGGGTCGCGGCGGCAAAGGCGGCCAGCGAGTTGAGGACATTGTGCCGCCCGGGCACCGAGAGGGTGATCTCCGCCCGCTTCTCGCCGCCCTGCCAGACCTCGTAGCCGTAGAAGGCGGGCCGCACCATCCGCACGTCGCGGGCGGTGTAATCGCGCCCCTCCCCCTCGCCGAAGGTGACGATCTCCTTATCCAGCCCGGCGAGCGCCTGCATCGTGTTGGCGTCGTTCCCGTTGGCGATGATCCGCTTTTCGGTCAGCTCGGCAAACCGGCGGAACGCGGCCTTGAGGTTCTCCATCGTCTTAAAAAAGTCCAGATGGTCGGCGTCGATGTTCAGCAGGATGCTGGTATAGGGGGCGAGGTGGAGGAAGGTATTGGAGAACTCGCAGCTCTCCACCACAATGTTGTCCCCCTTGCCGGATTTGCCGTAGCCGTGGATCAGCGGCAGCTTGCCGCCGATGACCGCGGCGGGGTCCTTGCCGGCCATCTCGAGGATCTGGGTGATCATGCCGGTGGTGGTGGTCTTGCCGTGGGTGCCGGACACGCAGATCGAGTGCGGGTACATCCGCTGGACATACCCCAGCATCACGCTGCGCTCGACGCAGGGGATACCCAGCGCCTTGGCGCGCTCGATCTCGGGGTTGCCCGGCAGGATCGCCGCGGTGTAGACCAGCAGCTGGGCGCCCTCGACATTCTCGGCGGCGTGGGGGATCTTGACCTCGATCCCCATCGCCCGCTCGTAGTTGATGATATCCCCCTCATTTACATCGCTGCCGGTGATGGTATAGCCGGCGGCGTGGAGGATCTGCACGATCGGGAACATCCCGCTGCCGCCGATCCCGACAAAGTGCAGCCGTTTTATCTGCTGCATGAAAGCCGTATCCAACTGTTCCAAAATCCTTCCCCGCTTTCGCTTGGCACTGCATTGTGCAATCTGTTCTATTATGAGCTATATGAGCGTCCCACCCCGCTGATGCCGCAGGGCGGGCGTGTATATTATAGTATCTTTTTCGCCGGATGAAAACACCCTGATACAAAAAAGCGGTCCCGCCCCCGCCAAATGGAGGCAGAACCGCTTTGTCTGTGCGCTTTTTAGGTCACTCGGCGGTCAGATACCGATGCGCCTCGGCCAGACGGTCGGGAATCTCGATATGCTGCGGGCACTGGGAGACACACTTTTTGCAGTTCACGCAGGAGGTCTGCCGGCTCTTTTCGGCCATCCGGCCGTAGGCTGCCTTTGCAGAGGTCTCCGCGTCGTAGATCGCCGCATTGTTGCGGATCTTGAAGATGCCGGGGATATCCACCCCCATCGGGCAGGGCATACAGTAGCGGCAGCCGGTGCAGGGCACGACGGTGCGGGTGCGGTAAAGCTCGGACGCCGCGGCGATGGCGGCCTTCTCCTCCTCGTTCAGCGGCCGCAGGCTGTCGAAGGTGGCGAGGTTGTCCTCCACCTGCTCCATTGTGCTCATGCCCGAGAGCACCACCCCGACGCCGGGCAGCTCGCTGACCCAGCGCAGCGCCCAGGAGGGGGCGCTCCAATCGGGGTGCAGCGCGGCAAAGCGGTCCATGATCTCCCGCGGCGGGTTGGCGAGGCTGCCGCCCTTGACCGGCTCCATCACCGAGACGGTCATCCCGCGGGAGACCGCAAGCTCGCACCCGCGCAGCCCGGCCTCGTCGTGGACGTCCATGTAGTTGAGCTGCAGCTGGCAGAAATCCCAGTCGCAGGCGGTGACGATCCGCTCAAACGCGGGGAATTCGTCGTGGAATGAGAAGCCCAGCTTGCGGATCTTGCCCTCCGCCTTGAGCTGCTGCACCGTCTCGAGCACATTGTTTTTCAGCACATTGTCCCACCGCTCACCGCTCAGCGCGTGGAGCAGGTAGAAGTCAAAGTACTCGACCCCGAGCTTCTCCAGCTGCTCGTTGAACAGCCGCATCGTGTCCTCCGGCTTCTCGATCAGAAAGACCGGCAGCTTGGTCGCGAGCAGCACCTTGTCGCGGGGCTTGCCAGCCAGCCAGCGGCCGACCACCCGCTCGCTCTCCCCGTTGTGATAGGGGTAGGCGGTGTCATAATAGGTGACCCCGCGCTCCCATGCGCGGTCCAGCATCCGCCGGGTCTCTGGCTCGTCGATGGTGCCGTCCGGATTGGTCGGGAAACGCATACAGCCAAAGCCCAGCGCGCTGACCTTGATTCCGGCGTGATTGCGGTACTCCATAAACAACACATCCCTTTCTTTTTCATCCCCTCGCGCGCCGGGGCTGCCGGCCGCCGCGAGCCCTTTGTCTGGTTAAAGTATAATCCTTTTTCGCACGGTGCACAAGAGCGCGGCCCGCACAGCCCGCATTGGAACAAAACCGGCCGCGGGGTCATAAGATAGCGCAGGAATCCCGCCCGCCGGGCGTCTGCGGGCGCCCGGCGCGAGGGCGGCGGTGTGGGGAGGGATCTTTTTGCAGAAGACGGATTTTGCGGTGGTCGGCGCCGACGCGCGCCAGCGGGCGGCCGCGGCGTATCTTGCCCAGCTGGGCTATTCGGTCGGCGGGGAGGAGGCCGCTGCCGGCGCGGGGGCGGTGCTGTTCCCCGCGCCGTTTGACGACCCGGCGCTGCTGTGCCGGTGCAGGCCGGCGGCGGGCGGCGCGGCGTTTGCCGGCGCGCCGTCCCCACGGGTGCGGCAGGCGGCCGATGGGGCGGGGATCCCGCTGCGCGACTACCTCGCGGACGACGAGCTTGCGGCCCTGAACGCCATCCCGACCTGCGAGGGGGCGATCGGCATCCTGCTCGCCCGGCGGGACCGGGTGCTCTGGAACAGCCGGGTGCTGGTTGTGGGCTTTGGTAGGATCGGCAAGCTGCTGGCGCAGCGGCTTGCGGGATTTGGCGCTCTGGTGACGGTGGCGGCCCGCCGCCCGGCACAGCGGGCCCTCGCGGCGGCGCTGGGGTATCGGACGCAGGACACCGGGCTGCTGGCGGAGACCGCCGCCGGCTTTGAGATCCTCGTCAACACCGCGCCGGCGCCGCTGGTCGGCGGCGCGGTGCTCGCCCGGCTGCCGCGGGGGGCCTTTGTGCTGGACCTCGCTTCGGCCCCCGGCGGGGTGGATCTTGAGGCGGCCGCGGCGGCGGGGGTCGAGGCGATGCGCGCGCCGGGGCTGCCGGCCACGGCGGCGCCGGTGACGGCGGGGCAGTTTGTCGCAAAGACGGTTTTGCGGATGATGGAGGAGATGGAGCGAGATGAGTGACAAGACGATCCTGTACGGGCTGTGCGGCAGCTTCTGCAGCTTTGAAAAGAGCATCCGCGCGCTGGAGGAGCTGGTGCGCCGGGGGGATGGATGTGATCCCGGCGATGTCCTTCAACGCGGGCGGGATGGACACCCGCTTTGGCACGGCGGAGAGTTTTCGCCGGCGGCTGCGGGAGATCACCGGGCATGAGATCATCGACACGATCACAGCGGCGGAGCCGGTCGGCCCCAAGCACCTGTGCGATCTGGCGGTGATCTCCCCCTGCACCGGCAACACCCTCGCCAAGCTGGCGCTGGGCATCACCGATACCCCCATCACGATGGCCTGCAAGAGCCATCTGCGCTGCGGGCGGCCGGTGCTGCTGGCGCTGGCGTCCAACGACAGCCTCTCGGCGAGCGCGCAGAATCTGGGCAGGCTGCTGAACACAAAGCACTACTATTTCGTTCCGATGGCGCAGGACGACTGGCTGAAAAAGCCCACCTCCCTCGTCGCGGACTTCGACCAACTGCCCGACGCGGCGGAGCTGGCGCTGCGCGGCAGGCAGCTGCAGCCGATCTTTTTTTGAGAGTATTGTCAGCCGTGGGGAAGAAATGATAGGATAAAGACAGAAAAGGACAAAAGAAAGGGGATCTCAAATGCTCAGCCTGCAGATGGCGGAACTGCTGGTGCAAAGGCTCGCAAGCTGCACCGACTACAATATCAATGTGATGAATGAGAAGGGTGTTATCATCGCGAGTTCCGACCCGGAAAGGGTGGGGCAGTTTCATGAGGCGGCCTTCAAAATCGTCAGCGGGCCCGACGAGCTGATTGAGGTGGAGGGTGAAAATACCTTTCTTGGCACCAGAGCCGGGATCAACATGGCAATCAAGGAAAACGGCAAGAAAATCGGGGTAATCGGCATCACCGGCGAGACGGAAAAGGTGCGCCCGATTGCTCTGGTGCTCAAACTGGCGGTGGAGACCCTGATAGAGGGGGAGGACGAAAAGGCCAAAAACCTGCGGCACAACAATCAAAAACAGTATTTTTTCAACTGTTTGACCCACGACAATGCCGACCCGCAGGAGCTTGTCGTTTATGCCCGGAAACTGAACTACCCACTGGACCGCCCCAGAATACCGATCCTGATTGTGCCGACGGAAAAAAGGAGAGTGCCCAGTTGCTGGAACGGGTAAAAAAGGGCACGCTGCACAGCTATGCCGACATCTCCTCGGTCATCTGGAACGATAGTGTCTTGGTGTATAAATGCCTCTCCGCGAAAGGGATTCAGGACTATCGCGGTGAGGTGCTCGCCTATCTGGAAGAATGGAACCGCCTGACCGAACAGCCGCTGACCTTTTTTGTGGGGACGATTCAGGATGAGATCAAAAATTATCCCGCGGCCTATCGGCACTGTATGTGGCTGATGCGGAACGTTAAAACGGGTATGGGCGGGCAGACGGTCTTCTTCTATGATTATGTGACCGAGTATCTTCAAAGCAGAACACCGCTGACCGAGCAGCAGCAGATCTTCGGCGCCTTTTCCTCCCGGATGCCGCTCGCCTTTACACAGGAATATCTGATTTTGCTGTGCCAGCTCATACGCAGCAACTTCAATTTGATAGAGGCCAGCCGAAACCTTTATATCCACAAGAACACCCTGACCAATAAACTCAACCGAATCCGTCAAGAACTGAATCTAAACCCCTACGGTTCGGCCGGGGACCGGTCTCTTATGACCGCGCTCTATGGTTTTTTGGCACAGAAAAACAAGGATTCCTCAAAAAATTGAGGACCCAAAGGGGATAGACAGGTAAAAAATATGTCAAAAGCGCGTCAAAAATGTGTTGCCGACACATTTTTGACGCGCTTTTTTGGTGCGCAGAGGATTAAAATGCAGATCAAATTGGTTTATGATGAATACAACCAAAATGCATTTTGAAACGTTGTGAAAATTTAGATGCTTTGCACACTGACGCCCGTTTGGATATGCGGTGTGCGCCATGGGGAGGAAAAAAGATGTCGAACTCTTCGGCGAAAAAATTCAGGATTCCCGCAATTCTGGTCAGCGCCGGCATCCTGCTGCTCTGCTTGATTCTGATGTGGGGGATGATCTGCCTGCTCTTCTTCTTCCAGTATTGGACCCAGAACCAGCATATCTACATCACCCTGATCAACAACACCATTACGACCCATCAGTTCTACGGCTATATGCTGACCGTATTGGCGTCGCAGGCAATGAATACCGTGCTCTACCGCAAAACCGGCAGCATCTGGCCCGGCCTGATCCTGCTGACCATTGTCTTCGGCTATGTGATTCCCGGCGGATTCCCGATCTCGATCACCCTGTAAATCCGCGAAAAAAGCTAAAAAACGACAGGGATTGGGGGAAACCTCAATCCCTGTCCTGTTAAAAGGAGCGACAGGTGAAAAAGAAGTTGGACGTTTTGATTGCAATTGATTCCTTTAAGGGGAGTCTCTCCTCGCTGGAGGCAGGCAACGCGGTGCGGGAGGCGATCGTGGAGGTCTGCCCGCAGGCCTCGGTGGAGGTGGTCCCTTTGGCCGACGGCGGAGAGGGGACGGTGGATGCGCTGGTTGCGGGATGCAGCGGCGTGTATGAGTCGCTTGAGGTGACCGGGCCGCTTGGAGCACCTGTTCAGGCGCGGTACGGCATTCTGCCCAATCGCACGGCGGTCATTGAAGCCGCCGCGGCCATGGGGCTGCCGCTGGTGCCGGAGAAGCTTCGCGACCCGCTTAACACAACCAGCTTCGGGCTGGGAGAGCTGATCCGTGACGCGCTGGACAAGGGCTGCCGACAATTTTTGATCGGGATTGGCGGCAGCGCCACAAATGACGGCGGACTGGGGATGATGCAGGCGCTGGGGGTGCGCTTTTTTGCTGAAAATGGAGCGCTTGCCGGCATTTTTGGACGCGATTTGGCAAAGCTCGCGAGGGTGGAGGTTGACGGCCTTGACCCCAGATTAGAGGAATGTGAATTTAAGATTGCCTGCGATGTGGATAATCCGCTGTGCGGGCCGCAGGGCTGCTCTCGGATTTACGGGCCGCAAAAAGGGGCGACGGACGAAGTTATCAAACAGATGGACCGGGACCTTGAGCGCTTTTCCGCGCTGATGGAGGACTGCTGCAAGCGGCGCTGTGCGCAGCTGCCCGGTTGTGGGGCTGCGGGGGGCCTTGGATTCGCCTTCAAGGTGCTGACAAACGCCCGGCTGCAGCCGGGAATCAGTCTGGTGATCGAGCTGCTCGGGCTGGAAGAGAGGATGAAGGGGAAAAATGTGGTTGTTACCGGCGAGGGAAGGCTGGACAACCAGACCTCGATGGGAAAAGGCCCGTTCGGCATCTGTGCACTGGCTAAAAAATATGATGCGCTCACTGTTGCGCTTGCGGGCAGCGTGCAGAATGCACAGGCCTGCAACGAATCCATCGATGCCTTTTTTTCAATTCAGCAGGGACCAATCTCGCTTGAAAAGGCGCTCGAGCGGGAGACGGCGGTGCATAATTTGCGGATGACGGCAGAGCAGATCTTTCGGCTGCTCCTTGCTGCCCGACCGGATTTGACGCTGCAGTCGAAAAAAAGTTGCTATTTTGCAGAATTTGTGTTATAAAGGAAAAAACAGAAAGGCCGGGCCTTGTGCCCGGCTTTTTCTTGACAATGAAAAGAGGGTGAAAGCGCTGAAACAGGTGGTTATCGTCGGCGGCGGCGCCGCGGGGATGCTCGCGGCGGGCACCGCCGCGCGGCGGGGGCTGGATGTCACGGTGGTGGAACACGCCGGGCGCACCTGCAAGAAGGTCCTCGTCACCGGCAAGGGGCGCTGCAACGTCACCAATGACTGCGAGGCGGACGAGGTGCTCAAAAACGTGCGCGCCAACCCCAAGTTCCTCTACTCCGCGCTGCGCGCGTTTGCCCCGGCGGACACGATGGCGCTGTTCGAGTCGCTGGGGGTGCCGCTCAAGACCGAGCGGGGGCGCAGGGTGTTCCCGGTCAGCGACCGGGCGGCGGACATCGCCGATGCGCTCGCGCGGTACGCAACGGGCTGCCGGGTGCTCTTTGCCGACGCGCAGCGGATCGAGACCACGGACGGCGCGGTGCGGGCGGTGCGGCTCGCCGACGGGCGGCGGCTTGAGGCCGACGGGGTGATCCTCGCCACCGGCGGGCTGTCCTATCCCGGGACAGGCTCGACCGGCGACGGCTACCGGATGGCCGAGGAGCTGGGCCACACCATCGTGCCGCCGACCGCCAGCCTTGTGGCGCTGACCGTCGGCGGCAGCGCGCGGGAGGAGTGCCGCAGCATGATGGGCCTCTCGCTGCGCAACGTGCGGCTGACCCTGTTTGAGGGGGATAAGCGCCTTTACACCGAACAGGGGGAGATGCTCTTTACCCATTTCGGCATCTCGGGGCCGCTGGTCCTCTCGGCGAGCGCCTATCTGCGGGGCAAGGGCGGGCCGGCGCGGGTGGAGATCGACCTCAAGCCGGCGCTGGATGAGGAGACCCTCTACCGCAGGATCGGCCGCGATTTTGAAAAGCTGGCGGGCAAGGCCGCGTCCAACAGCCTTTCGGAGCTGTTGCCCTCCGGCATGATCCCGGTGGTGCTGGCGCGCTGGGGGATTGACCCCGACAAGCGGGTCAACCAGATCACCCGGGAGGAGCGCCGCCGTCTGGTCGGGCTGCTCAAATGCTTTTCGATCCCGATTGCCGGCAAGGACGACATCGCCCGCGCGGTGGTCACCGCGGGCGGGGTGTCGGTGCGGCAGGTCGACCCGCGGACGATGGAATCCAAATTGGTGCGGGGACTCTATTTTGCCGGCGAGCTGCTGGACCTCGACGCCTATACCGGCGGCTACAACCTGCAGATTGCCTTTGCCACCGGCCGCGCGGCCGGCAGCCATATTTTAGAAGAAAAAGAAGAAGTGAGGGGACAATGATGATCCAGATCGCGATTGACGGCCCGTCCGGCGCGGGCAAGAGCACGCTGGCCCGGCGGCTGGCGGGGGAGCTGGGCTTTCTCTATGTCGACACAGGGGCGCTCTACCGCGCCATCGGGCTGTTTATGCTGCGGGCGGGGGTCGAGCTGACCGACCCCGCGCAGGTGCTGCCCCGCCTTTCGCAGGTGGCGCTGGAGCTGCGGTACCTCGACGGCGCGCAGCACGTCTTTCTCAACGGGGAGGACGTCTCGGAGGAGATCCGCCGCGAGCCGGTCTCGATGGCGGCGAGCAAGGTCTCGGCCCATCAGGGGGTGCGGGACTTCTTGACCGAGACCCAGCGGGAGATCGCCCGCAAGAACAACGTCCTGATGGACGGGCGGGACATCGGCACCGTCATCCTGCCGGATGCCCAGATCAAGATCTTTTTGACCGCGAGCGCCGAGGAGCGCGCCCGCCGGCGCACCCTCGAGCTGCAGCAGAAGGGGCAGCAGGCGGATTATGAGGAGGTCCTCGAGGATATCCGCCGCCGGGACTACAACGACAGCCACCGCGCCGCCGCGCCGCTGCGGCAGGCGCAGGATGCGGTGCTGGTGGACACCACCGGGGACGATTTCGAGACGGTGTTCCAAAAGCTCTGCGCGCTGATCCGAGGGAGGCTGGACTGATGCATCTGTTCTATTATCTGTGCTTTCTCGGCGCGGCGGTGCTGTTCCGGATCCCCTACCGCATCCGGGTGGTCGGCCGGGAAAACCTGCCCAAGGGGCGGGGGTATGTGCTGTGCCCGAACCACCTGTCCGCCATCGACCCGGTCTTTGTCGTGCTCGCGCGGGGCTGGGGCAAGCCGATGTGGGTGATGGGCAAGGAGGAGCTGTTCCGCAACGCGTTTTTGCGGTGGTTTTTCCACCATGTGGGGGTCTTCCCGGTCGAGCGCGGCAAGGGGGACCGCACCGTGCTCAACAGCGCGATTGAATCGGTGCGGGCCGGCCGCTCGATGCTGATCTTCCCCGAGGGGACCCGCAACAAGAAGGGCACCGGGCTGCTGCCGCTCAAGAGCGGCGCCTTTGTGGTGGCCCAGAGCGCCGGCGCCGACATCGTGCCCTGCCGGGTGCTCTACCGGGGCGGCAGGCAGCACCTGCTTTGCACCGTGACGGTGGCGTTTGGCGAGCCGATCCCCATCGAGTCGCTGCAGCTGGGCGGCGAGCACGCGGCCAGCCGGCTGCGGGCGGCCAAGGGGGTGCTCGGCGAGCGGCTGGAAGCGCTGTATGAGGAGAACAAGGCCTACGGCTGAGCGAAAAGGAGGAGGAAACGGGATGCAGATCATCAAGGCAAAGACCGCGGGGTTCTGCTTTGGGGTGGACCGTGCGGTCCGGATGACCGAGCAGCTGGCCGATGAGGGGCGAAAGGTCGCGACCCTCGGCCCGCTGATCCACAACCCCCAGTGCGTCGCAGCGCTGCGCGCGCGGGGGGTCATCACCGTCGACCGTCCAAGCGAGCTGCCCGCCGGGTATGAGCTGGTGATCCGCAGCCACGGGGTCGCGGCATCGGTCTATGACGAGCTGCGGGAGATGGGCGCCGTCGTCCATGACGCCACCTGCCCCTTTGTCACAAAGATCCAGCGGATCGCCCAACAGGCGGGGCAGGAGGGGGCAATGCTGCTGATTGCGGGGGATGAGAACCATCCCGAGGTGCAGGGGATTGTCGGGCACGCCGCCGGCGAGGTGCACGTTTTTAGAGATATTGCTCAGCTTGAGCAAATCTCCACCCCGGAAAATTGCCAGAAAACGGTATTTGTGGTCGCTCAAACGACCTATGAAGTTACAAAATGGTTAGAAAGTACAAAGTTTATAAAAAAAGTCTATACAAGCCCGCGAATTTTTGATACAATATGTAGTGCAACATGGGCGAGGCAGCAGGAGGCGGAGGAATTGGCCGGCCGGTGCGACCTGATGGTGGTCATCGGCGGGCGGGGTTCCTCCAATACCCAGAAGCTGGTCCGTGTGGCGGACAGGCACTGCAGGACCCTTGCAATCGAAACCGCGGCAGAGCTTTCCCCTGCGGATTTTGAGGGGGTCGGATGTGTCGGCGTCACGGCGGGAGCTTCAACGCCGTCGTCTATAATCGAGGAGGTACTTAACAAGATGAGCGAGGTAGTACAGAACGAAGAGATGAGCTTTGAGGAGATGATCGAGCAGTCCTTGAAGCCGATCTTCAACGGCAAGGTCGTGACCGGTATTGTCACCGCGGTTTCCCCCAGTGAGATCACGGTAGATATCGGCACCAAGCAGACAGGCTTTGTCGCGGCGTCCGAGTGGTCTGACGATCCCACCGTGAAGCTGGAAGACGCGGTGAAGAAAGGGGACGAGCTGGAACTCGTAGTCATCAAGGTTAATGATCAGGAAGGCACCGTCGCCCTTTCCAAGAAGCGGTTTGAGGCCAAGGCCGGTCAGGCCGAGGTCGAGAAGGCTGCCGAGGAAGGCACCGTGCTGGAGGCCACCGTGGCCGAGCAGGTCAAGGGCGGTCTGGTCGCCTATGTCAAGGGCGTCAAGGTCTTTATCCCCGCCTCTCAGGCGTCGCTGCGCCGCGGCGAGGATCTGGCTCCGCTGGTCAAGCAGAAGGTCTCGATCAAGATCATCGAGTGCAGCGGCCG
>CALXBJ010000108.1 GCA_944386515.1 uncultured Pygmaiobacter sp. | reverse complement strand
TTCTCACGTGACTGGCCTCCAGACGCGGCCTCTTCCGCTCCACCTTTCGCTCAGACGCGACCGGCCCCGCCCCCCTCGCCCGCGCGGCCTCCGCCCCCCTGCCGCAGCGCAGCCCAAACAGCCGCCCCGCCGGCACCTGACGCGCCCAAAAAAGGCAGCCCGGCATCCTATTCCCGGCCATCCCGCCGCTTTGCCCCTCTGCGGGCGCTCTCCCGCCGCCGCTGCGGTTTCGCGGCCTTTTCTCCCCGTGGGACAACCGCATCCCCCCGCCCGGCGCCGCCCGCGCGGGAGGGCCGCCGCGCACCGCCCCGCGCCGGCGCGATCCGCTGCAGCCGCAGCTCGTACCCCAGCGCGCCCAGCGCCTGCAAAAACGCCGCGTCCAGCACAACGGAGCACCCGTGCTGCAGGCTGTCCACCTTCCCGCGGGACAGCCCGGTCCGCCGCGCCATCGCCCGGTGGGATTCCTGATTGAACAGCTCCGCGATCTCGTCAAACAGCATCCGTTTTTTCCCTCCTGATTTTCTCCTGTTCTGCCCGGCGGACAGCAGCCGCCCGCGGCCATGAGATAGAAAAACGCCCCACAGCGCCACACACTCCCGCCGCCCGCGCGGGTTGCGGCTCTTTTTCCCCCGCGGCACAAACCGCCGCATCCCCCATGCCCGCACCGCCGCCCGCCCGGCGTCAAAAACCGCCCATCCGCGGCCCACTCCCTCCCTGCCGCCGCCCGCCCGGCGCGGCACAAACCGCCCCCGAGCCGGCGGAATCTTCTTCCCTCGGCGCGGCACAAACCGCCCCCGAGCCGGCGGGATCTTCTTCCCTCGGCGCGGCACAAACCGCCCCCGAGCCGGCGGCATTGGAGACGCCCATAAATGCACTATATGTGCTCAATCGAGCTAAAAAAACACCCCGCATCCGCGGCCTGACCGCCTGTTCTTCCGGCGGCAGATGTTTCTCCCCGCAGCTTTTCCCGGCCCTTGCCGCCGCAGCGCCCGCCCTCACAGCCAAATTCCCCGCCGCATCCCAAGCCCCCGTCATCCGCCCCTCTCCCCGCCGTGTTCCCCGCCGTTCCCGCCGCCGTGTTCGCCGTCTTTTTTCCCGCCGTGCTCCCCGCCGCGCTCGCCCCGCAGCCGAAAGACCGGCAGATAGTCGATCCGCCGGGGGTCGGCGAGCAGATCCGGCTTGCCCAGGCAGCCGGCGGCGGGGTCGGGCCGGTAGCGTCCGCAGGTGTCGGGGGCGGGCATCCGCCCGCCGGCGCGGCGGGCGGCCCATTCGCCGAGAGTTTTCTGCCCCAGCGCGCGGCAGCCGTCCAGGATGGCCTCGGCGTACCGCAGCGGGGCACAGGCGCCGGCGCGGGCGGCCTCCTCCAGCGCGGCGAGCAGCAGCTTTTCCTCGATGCCAAGGCCGCGGTAATGCTCGATCCTGCCCCGCAGATAGGGGGTGAGCGGGCCGAAATTTTTCTCAAAAAACGCCTCCGCCTCCGTCTTCCCGCTGGGGGCGTCCTCCTGTGGGGACGCCGTCGCCTTTGTCTTTGCCTTTGCCTTTTCCTTTGCCTTTGTCTTGGGGGGCGTTTGGGGGGCGGTTGGTTTTGCGCGGGGCGGGCGGCCGCCCAGTGCGCCGTTGCGGCGGTTTTGGGCGCAGCGCTCCGCGTAGCGGCCGCGGTCGCGGTCGATCTGTCCGCGCAGCGCGGGGAAGAGGAACCTCTCGTTGCCGGGCAGGGGCGGTGTCTCGCCGGTGGCGCTGTAAAGGAGCAGCGCGGTGAAGAGCCGTCCGCGCTCGGCGTCGTCGAGCGGCTCGATGGACTGGAGTGTGCTGTGGTAGGCATTGAAATATTCACGCATAAAAGGCCCTTTCTCCGGCGCAGCCGGCATTTTTTTGAGGTGGAGGAGGAAGCAAGACCGAGGGTCCGCGAAACCGAGGAAACCGCGCGGTTTTGGCTTTTCCGCCGCGGGGGATCTCCCGGCGTTGCTTTTTTGAAAAACTATTTGTAGAAATTTAATTGAAAATGACAAAAAGTTGAAGCGAATGTCAAAAAAGGCTGCCGCGCCGCGGCATTGCCGGTTGCCGCCGCCGCAGAGCGGGGGGCCGCCGCGGCTCTTTTTTAAAAAACGATTTGTAGAATTCGGATGATAAAAAACAAGATGTAGAGCACACAGAGATTTTAGGCCCCCGCATCGCGCGGATAAAAAGGCCCGCGCACCGTCGCCGCGAGGGGCTTTCACCGACGCCGCGAGACCGTTCCCGCGCAATAAAAATGCGCAGTAAAAGCGGTCGGGCAGGCGGGCAGCACAGCCGCCAAAGGACGCCCGCATCCCGTCGCCGCGAGGGGCTTGCACCGACGCCGCGAGACCGTTCCCGCGCAGTAAAAACGCGGGTCGCAGAGCGGGCAAAGGACGCCCGCGCACCGTCGCCGCGAGGGGCTTTCACCGACGCCGCGAGACCGTTCCCGCGCAGTAAATATTAAAAAACGGGGCGGCGGCGCAGGCAGCGGCTGCAGCCGACCGGGATGGGCGGGGCGGCGGGGTCCGCGCCGGGGCAGGGGCGGGGGAAAAAGAGGAAATCGTCGCCGCTGTCGAGCCAAGCGCCGCAGGCGGGGCAGCGGCAGGGGGCGGCGGGGGCGGCGAGCGCGCCGTCAAAGCCGGTCAGCGGGAACCGGACATCCTCAGCGGGGGATCTCATCGCAGACCTCCACCCCGCCGACCGCGTAAAAGACCGCGCCGGCCCGCCGCACGACACGGTAAAACCCGCCGCACCGCATCGGCCGGCGCACCCCGGGGCCGAACAGTGCGCAGAAGAGCCGCTCGGACAGCTGCACCCCCATCGGGTCAAGCGCGAGCAGCCCTCCCCGCGCATCCCGGGCCAGCCGCCGCCCGGCCCGCCACAGCCGCCCGGCCCGCAGCACCCAGCGGCGGGAGACGCCGTCCTCCCGCGGCGGCAGCCCGCCCGGCAGGGGAACCTCCCGCGCGGACATCCCGCCGCCGCGGCGCCGTGCGCCGCGCCGCGCGCCGCGCCGCGTTTTGTCTGTTCTGCCGTCTGTTCTGCCGTCTGTTCTGCCGTCTGTTCTGCCGCGTGCTGTTCTGCCGCGTGCTGTTCTGCCGCGTGCTGTTCTGCCGCGCGCTGTACTGCCGCGCGCTGTCCTGCCGCGCGCGCTGTTCGTCT
>CALXBJ010000107.1 GCA_944386515.1 uncultured Pygmaiobacter sp. | reverse complement strand
CAAAACTTTACTATTGTCAAGAAAGTTGATCTTAGATAAACAGCGCCCGTTTACGGGCTGTGGGGCAAGTGATGCGAATGGCAGATTTTTCAGTGCCTCTTGAGAGGCTTGCCGGTACGATGCCCTTTTAGGGCTTACTCAAGCCCCCGGCTTAGCCGGGGGTCATGACTGCGGTGATTTTATGACGAATAGCGCTCATCTAAAAAACAGGCCCTGCAACATCTTGCAGAGCCTGTTTTTGGAATCTTGTGGTTGTAATAAAAGAGAAAAAATCAACCCAATGTTTTATAAAGCGGAAGAATGCGGATCAATAGCCGCTTTTGGCGCGGAAGGATGCACATTCGGTGCATTCCTTATTGACTGCGCGGTCGGTGCCGCTGCAGCAGATCTCAATCGAATCCAGCGCGCAGCAGGCCTCCCCCGCACAGTGGTTGGCACACTCGTTGATGGTACAGCGGATGTTGTGGTTGGCGTGATTCTTATCCATCGTAAAAGCCCTCCCAATTTCTTTGGATTTGTTTTTGGGTTTCTCCCCTTCTTAGGATGCCCGCGGTATCAAAATCTATACAGCAAAGAATAAATTTGAATTAAAATAAAAAAATATCGATAAACAATAAAAAATACTTGATTTTCAATAATATCCGTGTTATACTGCTCGCAAAAGGAGGCGGGGGGATGTGTTTTTTAAACGGATGCTGTCCGCGGGGATACTGACGGCTGCGGTTTGTTTTGCCGCCGGCATTTTTGCAGTGCAGCATCCTGTGGAAGAAGAGGGCGCTCCGGCGCAAATCAACGAAAAGCCCTTTTCCCTGCATGAAATCCCCTCCTGCCGGGCGATAAAAACAACAACAGAGGACGGCGTGGTTCTGCAGTTTGTTATGGAGGAAAGAAGACCAATTTATATAAAACAATTTGTAATAAAATCAAAAAATATAACAAACTAATCCCTGCCAAATTTGCCCCTGCGTGCTATTTTTTCCGATGAAGCCATACACCCCATCCCCTGTTTTTTGCAGCGGGCTATATAAAATAGATGATAAATCTCGCCGGCTCCCCGGAGGGATGTATACCCTAAAAGGGCATTTCAGAAATGGAGGAATCACAATGTGGAACAAGGACAAATCGCTGCTGCTCTCCCGCATCGCGGTCTGGATTTTTATCCTGATTGCCGTTTTTTCGGTAGTCGCGGCGCCGACGCTGACCAAGCTCTTTCTCGATTTTTCCCGCGCGCCGATGGCGGGAATGACCCGCCAGCAGACACTGCTCTGCTTTCTTTCCACCGAATACCTCTCGCTGCTGCCGGCAGGGGTTCTGCTGTGGAATCTGCACCGGCTGCTGCAGCGGATTGGACGCGGCGAGGTTTTTGTCCCTGCAAATGAGCGCGCGCTGCGGAGAATCAGCTGGTGCTGCCTTGTGGAGGCAGGGATCTGCGTCGTCAGCTGCCTGTATTACCTCCCGTTTCTGCTGGTGTCGATTGCGGCGGGCTTCATGGCACTGATTGTGCGGGTCATCAAGAACGTCTTTGCCGAGGCAATCGCGCTCAAGGATGAAAACGACTTTACCATCTGAGGGGGGAAAACGGGATGCCGATCATCGTGAATCTGGATGTAATGATGGCCCGGCGGAAGATCTCCGCCGGGGAACTTGCCGAGCGGGTGGGGATCACCCCGGCAAATCTTTCGATTCTGAAAAACAATAAGGCGCGGGCGGTACGGTTTTCCACCTTAGAGGCACTCTGCAGGGAATTGGAATGTCAGCCCGCCGACCTGCTGGAATACCGAGAGGAGGACTGACCTTGCAGCTGAATCAGGAAAAATGTCTGGCGGCGCAGGAGCGCGCCGGACAACCCGCGGCCTGCGCCGCGGCCGCCTTTTCACCCGCAGCGGATGCCGCAAAGGGCACCGCTTCCCTCTCCCCTGCCCCAAAACAGGCCGGAATAAAATTAGAGTATGTCGACGGGATTTTCGCACTGGTCACACTGGTTCTGGGCTATCTCTTTCTGCGGTGGGTCAGCCTTATTTTTGCCGGCGCCGGCATCCCGCTTTTCACCCTCTGCTTTCTCGCAGTGGTGCTCTGTTATGCCCGCCGCGCAGGATGCCGTCCCGCGCGGGCAAGCTGGGGATGGGGTGGGTTCCTGTTCGCCTTTTCCCTCCTATTTCTGAAGGGGATGCCGGGTTCG
This sequence comes from uncultured Pygmaiobacter sp., assembly GCA_944386515.1. Lineage (GTDB taxonomy): Bacteria > Bacillota > Clostridia > Oscillospirales > Ruminococcaceae > Pygmaiobacter. The sequence continues at coordinate 15,116 of CALXBJ010000107.1, read as the reverse complement.
TTGGTCTTTCCGGCGCTCGTTTTTCTCTGTGCTCTCGCCGCCTATTGGACGCTGGTTGTCTTTGGTGTGCGGATCAGCGGGCGGCTGGACGGCAACTTTGCCAAAGACCTCTTCAACGCACTGCTGCGCCTTCCCTTTTGCAGCTTCGGCGCGCTGCCCCGCGCGGTTGCATCCCTGCGGCGCGGGGATGCGGCGCAGGGGGAAGAGGAGAAAAAACGCCGACGGGTAGTCACTCCTTCTGTGGCGGCCGGCACTCTGCTGACGGCGCTGCTGCTGCCGCTGGTGCTGCTGCTACTCGCACAGGCAGACGCGGGGTTTGAGCGGGCGCTCACACTGCTCTTTGGGCAGATTGAAATCTCGCCGGAATTTTTGCTGCGCGCCTTTTTCTCAATCCCGGTTTCGCTCTACTTTTTCGGCCTCTTTTGCGCCGCGCGGCACCGGCTGCACACCGGTCCTGACGCCGCGGGGCAGCAGGCGGTGCGGGAAGCAAAACGGAGCCTCGGCTTTGCGGCCGCAGCAATTCCGACCGCGGCGCTACTCGCGGTCTATCTGCTCTTTTTTGTCTCCCAGCTGCCCTACTTTTTCTCCGCCTTTGCCGGGCTGCTGCCTGAGGGATTTACCTATGCGGAGTATGCCCGTCGCGGCTTTTTTGAGCTGCTCGCCGTCGCGGCGATCAACCTCGGTCTGCTGCTCTTCGCAAAGCGCAGAACGCCGGCGGCGTCACGCGGCCGCAGGCTGCTCTCGGGACTGCTGTGCGGCGCGACGCTGCTGCTGCTCATCACCGCGGCGCGCAAGCTCACACTCTATATCGACATCTTCGGGCTGACCCGGCTGCGGATTTGGGCCGGCTGGGCGATGGTCTTTGTCGCGGCGGCAACGCTGCTGTTTCTGCTGGATGAATTTCGCCCGCTGGAGCTGCTGCGGCTATTGGTCCTGCTCTTCTGCGGCTGGTTTTTCCTGCTCTGCGCGGTCAACACCGAGTCAATTACCCTGCGGTATAACTATGATGCGTGGCAGTCGGGGCAGATTGAGGAGTTTGACCCTTGGCAGGGGGACGATTTTTTTGCCGCGCCGGCTTTGTGCGGGATTTTAGCGGATGCCGAAGAGGATTGGATCCGTGAGGCCTGCACCCTACGGGTCGAGCAGGCGGTGCAGGAGTTTACTTGGCGGGAAAAGCGGCCGCTGACCGGTTTCACGCTGCAGGGGATGTTCACGCTGCGGGCTGCCGACCGTGTGGCGGCGGAGGGATTGCTGTACTGGGGCGCTGCGGAGAGCGCCGAATTGTTGGAATAAAAGAGACAAACGGCCCGGGCACAAAAAGCGCCCCAGGCCGTTTTACTGCCCCGGGGGGATGGAAGGGCTTTGCCGGATGCCGGCGAAGAGATACGGCAGCTGGTGCGAACCCGGACCGGATACACCGCATAGAATAGCTCAGGCGCGCGCCTTCGCATATGGGCTGCAGCCGGCCGCCATGGCGGCAGCGGCGCAGTCACCGAAGCGGGGCCGGAGAATTTCTCCGGCCCCGCCTTGCTGTTATTTTTTGCTCTTTTGATCCTTTTTCGGGTCAAACTGGTTCGCGACCTTGTCAATCTGACGCTGCAGCGCCGCCTCGGACGGATACCATCCCTTGTCCGCCATCTTGCCGTAGATCTCGTTTTGGATGCTCATTGTGTCCCGCAGCACCTCGCCGAATGCCTTGTGCACCGTCTTGGTTGAGGACTCGATCGCCCCGTCGAGATACAGCCCGCAGTTGCCCTTCACCAGCAGCAGCAGGTCCTCCATCAATGCTCTGTCGTCCATCTTGATTCCTCCTTATCAGGACTTGTCGACCGTGTCATACAGGGTCGCAAAGTGGTCGCTGAAACGGCTTTCCAGCTTTTTGACATAGCTCTGCAGCGATTTGTCGGTCAGCTGGGACGCCGTCTCCTGACATTTCTGCTGCATATGCTGTTCGTGGCCGAGTGCATCCTTGACATAGAGAAGCTCCTTTGGGGTCATCCTTACACCTCCTGAAAAATTGCGGGCTTTTCGCGCGGCCCATCCCCGGCGAGGAGATGCCCGCGGCCCGATCGCCCTTAGTTTGTGCGAAAGGGGAACAAATATTACAAAAAAGAGGGATGCGGGTCGGGGAGTTGTGTCGATCCGGAATAAATCATGTTATACTTGAGTTGAGTTCCAGCATGAAAACCGGCGGAGGATGTGTGGAAAATGAGAGAGACAAGGGGTAAAAAAAGCTGTTTTTGCCGCGTTTTGACGATGCTGCTCGCGGCGGTTTTGATCTGCGGCGGAAATGTGCTTGCGGCGGGGGTGCCGGGGGCAGTCCTCAAGGCGCGGGAGGGCGTGGTGCGGATCTATGTACAGGTGGGGGAAGAAACCTACACCGGCACCGGATTTGCGCTCTCAAACCAGACAGATGGCGCCGTGATTGTCACCAACTACCATGTGATTGAGGACGGGGAGCGCTTTACGCTGTACTATGACGGCAGCGGACCGGTGACACTGACGGTTGCAGCGACCTCTCCCGCACAGGATATCGCCGTGCTGCAGACAATGGGAGAGATCAAGGGCCTTCAGCCGCTGACCCTTGCGGAGGGCGTCTCGGTTGGGGCGGAGGTCTACGCGCTGGGATACCCCTCCAGTGCGGATTATCTGGGCACGCAGACCTTGACCAAGATCGACCAGATAACCCTGACCAACGGGATTGTGAGCGCACTGCAGAGTTCACAGATTGTGGGGACAAAAGAGCGGCCGGTTCAGGTCATCCAGACCAATACCGCTATCAACAGCGGAAATTCCGGCGGACCGCTGCTGAATCAAAGGGGGCAGGTCGTCGGGATCAATACCATGAGCATTGTCGGTGAGGATATTGAGGGAACCCATGCCTCGGTATATATCGAGGAGCTGCGGAACTTTTTGGATGTGCAGGGGATCCGGTACAAAACCGATCACAGGCTGCTCTATTGGGGGCTGACCGGTGCGGTTGCCGCGGCGACCTGCCTGCTCCTGCTGCTGGTGCTGCGCCGGCGAAAGAAGAAAAAAAGAGAATCGGCAGGCGGCTTTGAGGGCAGCGCGGCCCCGCAGTGCGGGTTGCCGGATATGGATAGCGCGGCGGAATTGGAGGGCCAGATTTCCCTGTTTGAGACGGCAGAGAAAAAAGCTGTGCCGGCGGCGTCTCCCCTTGCAGAGGAAAAGAAGAAAAGGAAACCTCTTCAAAAAAAGACACGGCTGCTGATCGTCTGTGCCGCGGTTTTTCTGCTGCTGGCCGCCGGGGCGGGGTGGTTTGGGGTCTATACCTTCGATACTTATCAGGAGATGCAGAGCGGATGGAAGAATAAGAACTACCAGCAGATGGCGGCGGCCTATCGGCGCGCGCCGTGGATTTCCGTCTTTGGGGATGAAAGACAGGAGGATTACTGCAAGGCGATGCTTATGGTCCAAAATTACCAGCTGGATGAGGCGATTGCTCTATTTGAGCAGCTGGGGGATTTTGAGGATGCAGAGGAGCAGACAGAGCTTGCGCAGGATTATCAGGAGGCACTGCAGCAGGAAACACTTTTGGAGCAATGCAAAAAGTTAAAAGCGCTCGGGGATTATCTTGACAGCAGCGAAAGGCTAAATGAACTTCAGCCCAAAATCTATGAGATGTGCAAAGATATGATGAAAAAGGGGAAGTTTTTAGAGGCAGGGCGGTATTTTGTTTTCCTGCCGGAGGACTACGGAGAGCTTCCAACCTATAAATCGTTAATCAGTGAATACAAAAAGATCGATAATCGGCGGAGCACCAGAGAGATTCAGAATTTCTGCTCTATGTGTGAGGAGGCCGATGTCGGTATCCCGGAGATTATTTCAAGACTCTATCTCTATGATTTTTTATATGGTTCATGGATGACCAAAAGCGGATATTATTTTTCTGCCAGCGAGGTGTACTATAATACCAACTTTGATTTTGACGGAACCATTCTCTATGAGGAAAACGGTATTTATCGAAAATCCGACCACTCGCTGATTGCACAGGTAGAGATCAAGAACTATTACGAGGTGGATTTTATCTATCAGGGAGAACGGTACGAGATGACCCGCGTTATATAACGCAAAAAAAGAGCCAAAGCGGATGCTTTGGCTCTTTTTATCTGAAAACAGCTCAGCTGTTCGAGGTCATCTCGTGCAGGACGGCATGGATGGTAACCTCTTCGCCGGTCCCCTTGAGGATGGTCAGCTCGATGGTGTCCCCGGGCTTATAGTTCTCCAGCTCTTTCAGCAGGTCACTGTTCTGGGTCAGGGTCACGCCGCCGGCAGTCAGGATGACATCCCCGCGGGTGATGCCCTGCGCATAGAGATCGCTGGACGCGTCAACCTGAGTGATATACAGCCCGTGGCTGGGCAGGCCCATCATTGCGCCGTTGACATCATTGAGCGCGACCACCGTCACGCCGAGCGCTACCCGGTCCTTGACGTAACCGTAGTTGATCAAGCTGTCGATGATCGGCTTTGCGTCGTTGATGGGGATGGCAAAACCCATCGAGTCGATCTCCTCGCCCGCCAGCTTAGAGGAGTTGATGCCCACAACCTGACCGTACTGGTTGAGCAGCGCGCCGCCCGAGTTGCCCGGGTTGATCGCCGCGTCGGTCTGGATCAGCTGGATCGAGATGTTGGTCGAGACGTCACGGTTCAGACCGGAGACGACCCCCTTCGAGACGCTGTTATAGTAGCCGCTGGCGTTGCCGATTGCGACGACGTCATCCCCCAGCTGCAGGGTGTCGGAATCGCCGAATTCCGCCGGGACGAGGGTGAGCCCGGTGGGGTCGACCTTGACCACCGCCAAATCGGTGCGGGTGTCATATCCGATCACCGTCGCGGCAACTTCGGTGCCGTCCCCAAAAACCACGGTGGGGGAATAGCCGTCCGAGACGACATGGGCATTGGTGATGATGTAGCCGTTGGTATCCAGCACAATCCCGCTGGCCTCCCCTACCCGCTCCACCTGCTGCGAGGAGTAGAGATTGATCCCCACGACGCTGTCCAGCGCCTTGGCGGCGATCTCTCTGGTGGTCATCCCTGTGGCCGAGACCGTTGTTCCGTCGTCATCGCTGCCGACCGTCGGGGTCTGGGAGATAATCAGATGTTCGGGCTGGGATTCCGATTCGCTGCCCGAGCCGGACCAATTGATCCGCTGGGCCAGCATACCGCCGGCCACCATCGAGAGGGCGATCACACAGATCATCCCGACCGAGACCAGCGAGGCGATCAAAATGACCTTGCCGCGCTTTTTCTTGGGCTTTTTCGGGGGAACCGCGCTGTACCGGATCTCGGGGATGGGGCCGCCGGAGGATTCTGCCTGATAGCTTGCGGTGTAACTGCTGCCGCTCTCCGGCCCGCCGTCCGAGCCAAAGCTCCCCTGCGCACCGGAAAAATGATAGCTGGAATCCGATCCGCTGGAACCGGTCGATGGATCCGGGTTTTGGTTTGGATTGTTGTAATAATCAGCCATAGTCGGACACCTCTTTTATTGTTCAGGCGGGCGGGAATTCCCGTCCGCAGACCTCTTCTTTTATGCCTTTAGTTTATCCGTCAATTGTGAAAAATGTTTGTCTAAAGAATGGGGGAAAAACAAAAAAACGGGCCTTTTCGGGGAATCCTCCAAAAGGCGGAATTCCCACGCGCTTGCCCGTTTTTTGTCAGGATTTTAATGCGCTCAGCGGTTGTTCTGCCCGCCGCGCGCGGATTTGGAGCGCTCCGGCGGCTTCGGCTTGCCGCAGGGCAGGGTGAAGAGAAAGGTTGCGCTCTCCCCCGGGACGCTTTCGGCCCAGATTTTGCCGCCCGAGCGGTTGATCAGCTGCTTGCAGATATGCAGCCCAAGGCCGCTGCCCTCCGCGTGCAGGCCGCGGCTCTTGTCCGCCTTGAAGAACCGCTCAAAGACATAGGGCAGCGCATCCTCCGAGATGCCGTCCCCGGTGTTCATGATGGAGATGGTGACAAAGCCCTGCTTTGGACTCTCGGTGACCGAGATGTCGATGGTACCGCCGTCGGGCGTAAATTTAAGGGCGTTGTCCACAATGTTGTAGAGGACCTGATGGACAAGGTCGGGGTCGGCGTGGACCAAGACCTTGACCGGGTTGAACCCGGTCAGCCGGATTGCGTGCTCGATGAACTGCTGCTCCCGGGAGAACAGGATGCTGCTGACCGTCTCCCAGACGTCATAATCCACCGCGCTGACGACATATTCCCCGGTTTCCAGCTTGGTGATATCCAGCATACTGTGGGTCAGCCGGGTCAGACGGCCCACCTCGCCCGACACAATCCGCAGATAATGGTCGCGGCGGTCGTCCGGGATGGTGCCGTCCAGCATCCCGTCGATAAACCCCTTGATGGTGGTCATCGGGGTGCGCAGCTCATGGGCGATGTTCCCCATAAAGCTCTGGCGGGAGGCGTCCACCGCCTGCAGCTTGTCCGCCATATCGTTGAAGGTGACCGCCAGCTGGGCGATCTCATCGTCCCCGCCCACCGGCGCCCGGGCGGAAAGATCCCCGTTGCCGAAGGCCTGTGCCGCCGCGGAGATCCGCCGCAGCGGCCCTGCTAAACGGTTGGTCAGCAGAATCGAGAAAATGCTGCTGACCAGCAGCATCATTGCCGCCGAGATGATAAAGGCGGAAAAGATATTCTCGAGAAAGGTGGTCAGCGATTCCGCGTTGCGGGAGGCAAACACATAGCCGATGACCTGATTTTGCTGGTTGATCAGCGGGCAGCAGGCGGAATAATGGCTCTGGTTATAGATTCCGGACAGCTCGCCCAGCTCGGTGTATTCCCCGCCGGAAAAGGCCTGCTCGAGGATCTTTCCGCCAACGGGGCGGGAGAGATTGACCACATCCGAGTGGTCGGAGCAGTAGAGGATCTCCCCCTTTTCATCGGTCAGCAGAAAGACGCTGCCGGTTGCGTTGGAGAGGATGGTGATCGCCTGTTTTACCGCGGGGTTTTCCCCGACCTGCTCCGCCCGGTCCAGCGCCATTGTGGAAAAGTTATCCCGCAGGCTTCGGACATTGGTCAAAAGGGTGTTTTCGCTGTCGGCGCGAAAGTAGCCCACGCAGAGATACATCAAAATCACACCGAGCAGGGTGATGCCGGACACCAGCAGGATCGCCGTGGTCGCAAAATACCGGCTGCTGATGCTCTTATTCATGCCGCAGTGCACTCCTTTCGCAGAATCGACGGGGTTTATACCCCATCCTTGACCTCAAATTTATAGCCGACGCCCCAGACCGTTTTGAGGTTCCACTGATCCGAGACGCCCTCCAGCTTTTCCCGCAGCCGCTTGACATGGACATCGATGGTGCGGGAGTCGCCGTAATACTCAAAACCCCACACCTCGTCCAGCAGCTGGTCGCGGTTGAAAACCCGGTTCGGGTGGCTGGCAAGATAGTACAGCAGCTCCAGCTCTTTGGGAGGGGCGTCCACGACCTTGCCGTCCACCTTCAGCTCGTACCGGGTCAGGTCGACGCTCAGCTTGTCATAGGAGATCTGCTTGGGAAGATCCTCCTCCTTTTCGCTGCCGGCGACATACCGGCGCAGCACGGCCTTGATGCGGGCCACGACCTCCTTGGTATCAAACGGCTTGACGATGTAGTCGTCGGCGCCAAGCTCCAGCCCCAGCACCTTGTCAAAGGTCTCCCCCTTTGCCGTCAGCATGATGACCGGAACCTGAGAGGATGCCCGGATGCGGCGGCAGACCTCCCAGCCGTCCATCTTGGGCATCATCACATCCAGCAGGATCAAGCTGGGCTTTTCCGAGGAAAAGCGCTCCAGCGCCTGCTCGCCGTCATAGGCGAGCGCAGTCTCATACCCCTCCTTTTCAAGGTAGAGACGCAGCAGTTCACAGATGTTTTTATCGTCGTCGACGATTAAAATCTTGGTTTTCTCCATTGTTGTTACTCCCCCTATCGGTTCGAGACACCCGGAAAAAGCCGGGTATGGGATTCCCGTCCGCGGCCAGACGGCGTGGATATCATTTTCATTATACAACGCGAATGTGAACAAAAAAAGCGCAAAAGCCGCAAAACCCATGCGGAAAAGCCGGGGCGGCGTCCGGCGGGACCGCCTTGTGAAACGGCGGGCGTTGTGGTATGATAAAAGGGCGTAAAAAGGGCGTAAACCAAAATAAACAGAAAGGCAAAAATCCCCTTTCGCGCGGGGATTTTTGAATGGAGATGGATAGGAATGAAATTAGGTATCGGAAGTTGGCGACTATTTTGAGTATGACAACGAGTACCACGGCGGTTTCGCCACCATTTTGCAATGGGTTATCAAAGAAGCGGAAGGCATCGAACTTCTTTACTGTGATGACCTGAATGGGAAAGACTATCTGATCTACCCGCCGCAATACCCATGGCAAATTACCGACGCCGACAGAGAGATGACCGAGGAGCGGCTGCGCACAATTTACGCGAAGTATGTCTCCATACTGACCGACCGGGCCGTCGCTGTGGATTATCAATCTGTAGAGAATGGCGGATAAAAGAAATGGGCTCTCGAAACGGAGCCGCTTGTGAAAGAAGGCTGGTAGAATGCGGTTGCACTCTATCGGCCTTCTCTTTTACAGACCATAGAAAGGATGAACAGCTTGAGAAAAGAAATCAAAACGCTCCAAGACATCGACGCAGCATCCTTCACTTTTGAAAACCTCAGATGGAAATACGGCGTGTTCCGCCCCATGAGCAGCGGCGCAGGCCGCAACAAAAAACACTGGGGCTGGTGCGGTGTTGTAACAGCACTGGGGGAAGTTGAAGAAAAGGTCTGGTATCAGCTGGCGGAACAGCTGATTAAAAATGCAGGTGAACAGCAGCTTTTGGCTCATCTCATAGAGTGGGAGTCGGAGTGTGGCTATACGAAAAGCTCTTCTGATGAGGTGCGAAAAGAGGCCATACACCTTCATGTGTCCCGGATATTCGATGATCCAGAGTGGATTCACTATCTTCCATTCAACAAGAGATACCGGCCAGAAATCTGGGAAGCGGCCCATATCGTCTATGTGCGGAACGAGTGCTGTCAAAAGGTTAGCGCCGTCACACAGGAACAGATTGACCGCAGCAGCTACAGTATCATTTACTGCCCCCACTGCGGCAGATGGAGCCGCTTTACCATTTTGGGGCGCCGCGTGAAACCAGAGGGTCCAAATCCCTGCTTGGACTGTGACTGCTACGACCCCGACATGGGCTGTACTATGCCGGGCATCGACAAAAGCTATGCCTGCCCCTTGGAAGCCCCGAATGGTGGGCAAAGGAGGGCTTCGGATGCGTAGGTATCTGAAGCCGCGGGACAACGGCTATTTGATGGAGGCGGCAGCCTGCTCCAAGCTGCTCAAGGAACTGCGGCGCATTGAAGCCAAATTCGTTCGAGCCGTCGAAAAAGAAACAGCCATCCGGCAGTCGGAGTTTGAGACAGTTATGCGATATAGTAGCGAACAGGAAATCTTAGATGACTATGGCTGGGGTTTTCTCACAGAGGCCCAATACGACCGCTATCGGGAACTGTATGAGAAAGGCAGAGCAGCATTGGAAGACCTGCCGCCTACGCAAAATAAGCTGACGCTGCAGCTGGTGCGCCGTATTATCGCAGATCTTGATGCAGAGCGCCGGGAGTGGGAGTTTTCCGCCCTATCACCAGAAGACCAGCGTGCGGAGTTGGACCGGGCGCAGCGCGCCCAGAATGAGTGGAAAGAGAAAATTGCGGAACTCAAACGCCAGCTTGACTGGGACGATCCGCAGGAACAGAAAGAAGGTGTGAAATGAACATCGGAAATTGGCGCATTGCTTTTACGATTACTTTCAAGGGTATCGAAATTGATTTTATGGAGCTGCCGGACGATGCCCGCCTTCAAATTTTGAAAAGTTTGATTGCCGGTGAAACAGAAGGAGTCCTGTATGAAGAAACCGGCCATGAGCGAGCGGCTTCTTAATGAGGGGGATGAATGCAGAGATGAGAAACGAATATCTCGATAGAAATGGCCGCACGATCCAGCGCATGGACATTTTAATGAATGAGCTGGGCGAACTTATGCTGGTTGTGGATAATGGCGATGATTTGGGTATCAACGCATCCCGGCCCAGTTACATAGAGAGGACGAGCTGCAAAGAGGTCTACCCGCTCTCCAATTTCGGCGGGCAGGCTCTGATGGATATGAAGTACCATCTGCGGGAGTGGGAGGTCGTCGGCGTTGGCGGCAAGTTAAACTGCCATAAATGCGGCTCTTGGCTAGCCGTACCGCACGAGGCCTATCCAATCTTGGTCTGTTCCAGCGATTATGTGGGCAGCACCCTCTGCCGCTGCTGTGTCGAGGAAGAAAATGCCCAAAAACTGATGGATGGCATTTGAGCGTCTACAAAGGGCAGAAAAAGCGCCGGGACTCCGGCGCTTTTTCATTTCACCATCTCATCGGCTGCCGCAAGGCATCACGGCTTACTGCTCTGCTGCAAGGTAGACCGTCGATAAAGTATCAATGATCTGCTGCTGGGTTACTCCAGATACTTTCAGAGCTTTTAAATCCACCGGTTCCTGAGCCATTTCCCGCAGGAATACAGAAAACTCTTCATGCACAGTTTTTGGAAGCTCGCAGCGTTCATTTCCAGTCAGCAGGGTTGACAGTCTTAAAACATCATTTTTATGTTTGCGGATATCCTTTTCGTCCACATGGTATCCCTGCGCTTTCTTTTCTCGAAGGTCCAGCCACGCTTTCGCTTTGAACGGAATCAGGTAAGTATGAGACAACACGGCAATATCTGAAAGCACCGTCCGTCCCTTGAGCAGCATCCCATAATACTCCTCATTCAGCAGGATAGCTGATAAACTGGATAGCTCATCCCCCAAAGGCAGCGGCACACAAGGGCCGATATTCTCACTGGCGAAGGCATCCCCGGCGCGGGAGAATAGCTCCAACATATATGGAAAGCCCGGCGCCTTGGGCTTGTCGAACCGATAGAATTGCGGCGCACCGCTGCTTTTGGCACGGTGTTCGTAGCCGCCATCCCGGACAAACTGCCAAAAGCGGTGGCCAAAAGCAGGGGTAAGCGCCTCAACAATCAGTACAAGGTCTAAATCCTTTGTTGCCCGGAAAGCGGTGTCCTGTTCTTCAAATATGATGTCACAGGCGGCCCCGCCGATGAGAACATATTGATCTTGATAGCCCATGAAATACTCTTTGAATTTATCCAGTCCAATCATAAAAATTCCTCCATGATTTCTTCCACCGCGCTCTCAACACGCGGATCATTGGTTTCCTCCGGGGTGAGTGATAAAATTGCAGAAAGCGGATCGATTACCAGGGAATCGTCGCCTTCATATAGTAGGTCATAGCCCATGACTTGAATGATGGCTGCCGGCAATTCATCTTGCGGGACCTGCGGCAGTTTTTCGGGCTGAAGATCCTTCAGTGCTTTTTTGGAGATTGCATAAGTGGGGTAGGTATTATCGCCCAGCATGGAGAAGTGGCTGACAGCGGACAGACCACTCATAGGCAGCGGCCATGGCGGTAGGCAGTCAAGGCGCAGTTCTTTTTCCACAGGGTTACGCAGGTACGGCCGAATCAGTTCCCAAAACTCTTTTTTGCTTTTTCCCCATTTGAAATATCGACCGGCTGTTTTATTGTCATCAATGAGGTTCATCTGAAAGCCATCCAGTTCATCAAAGCAGCGCGTCACCGACATTTTGCTGACCCCCAGCAGCTTTGCCATCTCGGTAACAGTCATCTGAGTAACATTGTGGTACAGAGCAGACAGCAAAAGCTTTTGGCTCATGAACGAGAGACGGACTGGGGGCGTTCTCTCCGACTGAACATTATCATTCAGCACCACACCTAAAAAGGGCAGGTACACTTCTTTTCCTACCAGCACAAAAGGGATCCCTTCTTCCAGCATTTTGTTCTTGGTGTAAGCCGAGATGCTGTTTAGCTGAAATGCACACGCCATACCAGACAGTTCCATGAGCTTGAAATAGTGTTTTCGCATTGCTGCCAGATTGATTTTTTCGACCGGCTCTGCTGCCAAAAAGCTGGTGCTCAAGATCTCTATAACACGAAACCGATACGCCCCTCGCAGGAATAAAGGAAGCTGATTGATTTTGGGGAACTCCATCTCCCAGCACTGGGTATGCAGCAGTTTTTCGATTGTCGCTTTCATACGCCAACCCCTGTAACATATTTTTTTCATTGTAACATATTATATGTTGCAATTCAAGTATTATTCGCGTTACAGGAAATAATTGCCCTCTACTTAAATAAACAGAGCAGACAGCGGGCCAATTCCCCGTAAATAGAATGGTAAATATAGAAAAAGGTGCCGGTACCGGCACCTTTTTCATCCCTTGACCATACTCATTTCATTACTCGTACTAATCTCCCCATGGCAGGTGCTTTGATGGCTGAGAGCATGAGACTTTTCCACTTAACTCATCGCAGCTTCCAGCCATTTACGCGCCTGTTCTACCTCTCCTGTCTCCATGAAGATTTGTGTCATGCAGGTTGCGACAGTGCGCTCCGCGGTTTTCTTCTCATATCCGGGCGCCACTGTCTTCGGCACTTCCCACTTTATAGAGTGTCCAGAGTAAGAAAAATGGAAGCGGTAACAACTCGCCAATTCTTTGGGACTATCGATAACCGCACCTTCCGGCAGGGCATCTTTAACAAAATCCAGCATGGTTTTCAAATGTGCCACCTCCTTCGGTAATGGTATTGTAGCGAAAAAGGGCAGACAGCGCAACTGGATAGAAATTAACTCCCGTTGCAACAAGGAGAAAAGAGCCAAGGCGGATTGTCCATAGGAGAGAAAAAGCGGAGAAATTTGTGCGGATCGTATAAAAATCAGCAACTAATATGTGCAAATAACAAAATTTTTCAAAAGCTAAAAATCTTATTAAGCGAGTCAGAAGAGGGAAGGTCTGTTTGCGGAAAGTGATAAAAGTCTACTTCCATGCCTGGCATCAGGGTAATCTTCCCGGCCAATAAAGCCCGTTCCAGAGACGGTCACAGCGAATCGGTGGCTCCCAAGGGGTTTCTGTCGGAATGGGGAACTCACCAAAATATTCTGAGCAAACCTCCATTCCGTACAGCTTACTTTCTATTAAGGACTCAAACACCAGTTTGACTGGGATGATCTGCAAAAGCAGAAAGAAGGTGCAAGATGATAACCAAAGATTGGAGCGTTGCCTTTACGATCACATTCAAAGGACTTCAGATTGATTTTATGGAGCTGCCGGACCACGCCTACCTTCAATATTACAGAGCCTGATTGCCGGCGAAACTGAAGGGATTTTATACGGAGAAACCAGTTGCGAGCAAGTGGCTTTGTGACTGGGAGCATCTCTTGAAATAGCTGATATACACAACATAGTATTGATATTTCAAATTATGTTGTGTATAATAAAAGCGGTGATGAGGATGAATTTAATAATAACCACCATCTTACAGGAAAAAGACCGCATTGACCGGATGCTGAAAAAATACCAAGAAGAACTGGAAAAGCTTCCAAAAGGAACGATTTCTGAAAAGAAGGTCAGACAGTCCACCTATTTCTATTTAAAGTACCGTGATGGGAAAAAGGTCATCTCACAATACGTTTCCCAAAAGGATGTAGGAGATGTTCGCAAACAGGTAGAAAAACGTAGACATATCGAAACGATGATCCGTTCCTTGAAGGAAGAACGTGCGATTGCCGAGCAAGCATTGGAGGGACACATATGATTTTATATCATGGCAGCAATGTGGTTGTTGATCAGCCTACACTGATTCAGCAAAACCGTTTTCTTGATTTTGGATTTGGCTTTTATACCACAACGAACAAAGCTCAAGCAGTTAGCTTTGCTGCCAAGGTCACAAAGCGCCGAAGATCCGGCCAAAGGGTAGTAAGCATGTACAAAATTGATGAGGCCGTTGCTTTTTCGGAATGTACAATCTTGCGCTTTGATCAACCGGATGAACCGTGGCTGGATTTTGTATCAGAGAATCGCTCCGGCAATTACAATGGAGATTCCTACGATTTTATCTTTGGACCTGTAGCCAATGATGATGTGTACCGGACCTTCACCCTTTATACTGCTGGTGTATTGACAAAGGAGCAGACATTAGAACAGCTTAAAATCAAGAAATTATATAACCAGTTGGTATTGACTTCGGAGAAAGCACTGTCTTACCTGCGCTTTATAGTACTGTGCCAGAGGAGGAATTTTAATGGCAGATAAAAAATTTGAAGCGATTCTGACCTTGCTTGTTCCGCAAATTATCAATCTGGTTTGTGAAAATTACCCGATGGATGAAATGGAAGCATCCAGGGAGTTTTACGAGTCGAAGGTCTATTCTTTGCTGGAACAGGAGGATACGAAGCTGTGGCATTTCAGCCCGCTTACCTTGTTCAATATGTATGATGAGGAAAAAAGAACAGGAGATTTCCAAATACCGGAGGATGTGTAATGATGAGCAGAGAAGGGAAATTTCTCATTTACTGTGTGGAAACCTATAAAGTCGCCAAGAATTTGACAGGTAAACAGGTAGCAGAGCTTTTTACTCGTTATCGGGTATGGGAATATGTGTACTCCTGCTTTGAGGCACTGCATACCACTGGAGCCAACTATATTGTAGAGGACATTGACCTCTACATTGAGGCAAGACGGCCATCTATGGTATGATTCATTCTTGTGGACTGAATTTCTCTGCACAAAAGTATGCGTAAAGAAGCTGATTGGGCGATCCGATCAGCTTCTTTATAGCCAGTTACCGCAAATTGAGCAGAGATTTTACAGCCATTAAAAGAGAATCGTTCTACCCTGCTTAAAAAACAGAAAAATACTGTAGCCTGAACCAATATTCATACATGAATTCAGTTTGCAAGGAACTACACACAGGCCGTGAAACAGGTAGCTAACAACAAAACTCACGATTCACAAATCAACTCTACACTGATAATTTCGGGTCTGTTGTTAAATCGTATCGGGATGATGCTATTTCCTATGCCCCTACTTACAACCATAGTTGTATAATTTTCTGAGTATATCCCGGCATCGTACTTTGGAAACAATCCTTGATTAGGCGCCACTATTCCACCGATAATAGGTAAGCGAAACTGTCCTCCGTGTGCATGGCC
>CALXBJ010000106.1 GCA_944386515.1 uncultured Pygmaiobacter sp. | reverse complement strand
GGGCGGGGCAGCAGGGTGCTGCTCAAGCCCAACCTGCTGGCAAAGCACCCGCCCGAGCACGCGGTGACCACCCACCCGGCGGTGGTGGAGGCGGTCGTCGCGGCGCTGCGCCGGCGGGGGGTTGGCCGGATCCTGCTGGCCGATTCCTGCGGCGGGCTGTACAGCGAGGGCGGGATGCGGTCGATCTACCGCGCCTCCGGCCTCGCCGAGGTCTGCGAGCGGATGGGGGTCGAGCTGTGGGAGAAGACGACCAGCGGGCGGCGGGAGACCGCCGGCGCGCTGGTGCACGAGTTCAACCTCATCACCCCGGTGCTGGAGGCGGATTTTATCATCGACCTGCCCAAATTCAAGACCCATGTGATGACCGGCATGACCGCCGCGGTCAAGAACCTGTTCGGCTGCATCCCCGGCCTGCAGAAGGCCGAGATGCATATGCGCTTTCCCGACAGGGAGCGGTTCGGCCAGATGCTCTGCGACCTCGCGGGGGCCGTCGCGCCGGACCTTGTCATCCTCGACGGCATCGTCGGGATGGAGGGGGACGGCCCCGCCGGCGGCCATCCGCGGGCGCTGGGGCTGCTGATGGGCGGCAGCGACCCGTGGCAGGTGGACCTCGCCGTGGCGGCGCTGATGGGCCTTGACCCGCAGCGGGTGCCCTATCTTGCGGCGGGGATCCGCAGCGGGGTCTGCCCCGAGCGGTTTGACAAGGCGCAGCTCGCCGCGGGCAGCGACCCGCTTTTGCCGATTGAGGATTGGCAGCTGCCGGCGAGTTTTTCCAGCCTGACTTTTTCGGACCACTATCCGGCGGGGCTGCGCTGGGCCGGCCCGCTGGTGACAAGGCTCGCCGCACCGCGCCCGGTGATCCGCCGGACGGACTGTGTCGGCTGCGGCAAATGCGCCGAGATCTGCCCGGGGCACACCATCAAGGTCAAGGACGGCAAGGCCCGCATCGACCCCGCGGGGTGCATCCGGTGCTTCTGCTGCCATGAGATGTGCCCGGCGAAGGCGATCCGGGTGCGCAGGATCCCGCTGTTCCGGCTGTGAGCGGCGGGGCGGAATACCGGCCCGGCACCCCCGGGCCACAGGGAGGGAACAGAAGATGGAGCAGGTGACCCTGCTGGCCCCGGCCAAGCTGAACCTGACGCTGGACATCACCGGCGTGCAGGAGAACGGCTACCACACAATGGATATGCTGATGCAGGCGGTGAGCCTGTACGAGCGGGTGACGGTGCGCCGCTCGCAGCGGCTGGAGATCACCGCCGCCGGCGCGCCGCTGCCGCTGGGACCAAAGAATGTCGCGTGGAAGGCGGCGGAGGCCTTTTTCCAGCAGACCGGCCTCTTGGCGGGGGCGAAGATCCGGCTGGAAAAGCGCGCGCCGATCCGCGCCGGGATGGGCGGCGGCAGCGCCGACGCAGCGGCGGTCCTCGCGGGGCTGAACCTGCTCTACGGGGCCTGCCTGTCCACCGAGCAGCTCTGCCGCATCGGGGCCGCGGTCGGGGCGGACGTGCTCTTTGCACTGGTCGGCGGCACCGCGGGGGTCGGGGGCTTCGGCGAACAGGTGCACCCGCTGCCGGCGCTGCCGGACTGCTTTTTTGTCGTCTGTATGCCGGGCTACGGCATCTCGACCCCGCAGGCCTTCGCGGCCTATGACGAGGCCGGCGCGTCGGCCCGACCCGACAACGACGCCGCCGAGCGGGCGGTGCGGGCGGGGGATCTGCGGGCGCTCTTCCCCTGTCTTGGCAACGCGCTGCAGCGGGCGTCCGCTGGGCGGGATACCGACCGCATCTGTGAGACCCTGACCGGTGCCGGGGCCAAGGCGGCGCTGATGACCGGCAGCGGCGCTGCGACCTACGGCATCTTCACCGTCAGCAGTGCCGCCGCGCGGGGCGCCGCGGCGCTGCGTGGCGCGGGCTTTGAGCGGGTGTGGATCCTCACCCCCGCCCGCACCGGCCCGATTGTGGAGGAGATCCGCTGACGGCGGAGGGCGAGGGCAGGACGGAACAGACCACGCGCGGGACATCCGGCAATGCGCCGTGCCCCGCGCTTTTTTTGTGTGCCGGCGGGCCGGTTTGGGTTGCCGGCGGCGGGCGGGCGGGGTACAATAGAAAGAGAGCAAAAATTCGCCCCGCCGCTGCCGGCGGGGCGTCAGGGAGGGGAACTGGGCGATGGAATGGGACGACGGGCGGCGGCGATGCCGCTGGGCAAACCCGAAAAATCAGCGCTACCTCGACTACCACGACAACGAGTGGGGCCGCCCGCTGCACGACGACCAAAGGCTGTTTGAGCTGCTGGTGCTCGAGTGCTTTCAGGCGGGGCTGTCGTGGGAGTGCGTGCTCAACAAGCGGCCGGCCTTCCGCCGCGCGTTCGACGGCTTTGACCCGGCGACCGTCGCCGGCTACGGGGAGGAAAAGCGGCAGGCGCTGTGCGCCGACACCGGCATCATCCGCAACCGGCGCAAGATCGACGCGGCGGTGAAGAACGCCGGGGTCTTCCTCGCAATCCAGCGCGAGCGGGGCAGCTTTGACGCCTATCTCTGGGGCTGGACGCAGGGGCGGGTGATCCGGGAGCGGGGCGCTGCCCGCTCGGCCCTCTCGGACGCGATCTCGGCGGACCTCAAGGCCCGCGGGATGTCCTTTGTCGGCACGACGGTCATCTACGCCTACCTGCAGGCGGCGGGGGTGATCGACTCCCACGAGGAGGGGTGCTTCCTCGCGTGGGATGCCGCCGGCCAAACGGCGGGGGAATAGCGCGGTGGGCGCACCGCAAAAAGATCCCCGCACGGGGAAGAGAAAAAACAGGGGAGGCAGGATCCATGAAGCTGGCGCAGGGGGCCAAACGGGCCGCGGTCTTTGCGTTTTATGATAAGGACGGGATCGTCGACGACTATATCCCGGTACTGGTGGGGGCGGTGCGCCGGCACTGCGCCCGGCTGGTCTGCGTCGTCAACGGGGATCTCACCGAGGAGGGGCGGGCAAAGCTCGCGCCGGTCTGCGACGAGATCCTGATGCGCCCCAACGAGGGGCTGGACGTCACCGGCTACAAGGAGGGCTTTTTCCATCTCGAGGGGGAGCTGGGCGGCTTTGACGAGCTGCTCTTCTTCAACCAGACGGTCTTCGGCCCGCTCTACCCGCTGGGGGAGCTGTTCGATGCGATGGCCGCGCGGGACCTCGATTTCTGGGGGCTGACCCGCCACAAGGGGCTGCAGCAGGACCTCACCGGCACCGTCTGGGAGAAGGTGGAATACGGCTATATCCCGCCCCATGTGCAGAGCTATTTCTTCGCGGTGCGGGGCGAGCTGCTGCGGGGCGGCGCGCTGGCGGACTACTGGCGGGCGCTGCCGGAAATCCACGACTATGTCGAGGCGGTCAGCTTCCACGAGATGCGGTTCACCAAATTCTTCGCCGACCAGGGCTGGCGCTGGGGGGTCTACCTCGACTGTGAGGACTGGGAGCGGTATCTTGACTACCCGCTGATGGGCGCGCCGGCCCGGCTGCTCGCGCCGGCCCGGCTGCCGCTGGTCAAGCGCAAGAGCTTCATCACCCCGCGCAGCAGCTACCGCAGCTTCCCGCAGGGGGGCGCGGGGTGGGAGCTGCTCTGCGCAATCGCGGAAAAGACGGATTACGACATCCGGCTGATTCTGCAGAACATCACCCGCACCGCCCCGATGACCGAGATCTTTTCGGCGCTCGCGCCCGCCGGCTGCCCCCACCCGCCGCGGGGCGGGGGGAGGCCGCCCCGCGCCGAGCGGATAGCCGCCGTCGTCTGGCTGGGGGAGGAGGGGCTTTTGCCCCTCGCGGAGCGGACCCTCGCCGCGCTGGGCGAGCGGGATCGGGCGTTCTTCCTCCTCGCAGAGGGGGCGGACGCCGCGCCGGTCGCCGCAGCGTGGCCGCAGGCCGAGATATTCACCACGCAAAAGGACGGCTTTGCCGCGCTGATGGGGGAGCTGTGGGATTCGCTCGCGGGGTTTGACGCGGTGCTCTACCTGCCCCTCTCGCTGCCGGAGAATCAGGACGGCCTGCGGGACCTGACCCGCATCTCCCAGCTGCTCGCCGCGCTGGGCGACCCGGACGAGGACCTGCGGCTGCTGAAAAAGCTGCCGGGGGTGGAGCTGCTGGTCCCGGCGGGGGACGCGGTGGATGACGACCTGTGCACACTGGTGCGCGCCGACGGGCTGGAGGGCCTTGCGCCGCTGCTGGAGGGCGGGCCGCTTGCCGCGCTGCCGGTCGGCGAGCGGCTGCGGCGGCTGCCGGGCAACGCCTTTTCGCCCGCCCGGCGGCGCTGCGCCCCCTTGCGCAGCTCGACTGGTCCGACCCGGCGCTCGCCTCGCCCGGCGCGCCGCCGGCCGAGGTGCTGCTGCCCCTTTCAGCCCAGCGCGCGGGGGTGCTGTACGGGGTGTCGCTGCCCTGGGCCGACGCCGCGCGGGAGCTGTGGAACGCGCGGGAGACGCAGGACCGGTTCACCAATATCTTTGAGACGCCGCGCTGCCGCCGTGCGGACCTGCTTGAGCACCGGATGCGGCATATCATGGACTTTTATGAGGAGCGGCATGACCAGATGACGCTGGAGCAGGCGTTTGCCGCGCGCCTTGGCCTAAAGCAGAAGCTCTGGATCCTCGCGCGGCTGTTCTTCCCGCGGCTGTTTGACCGGCTGCACCGGCGCTGATGCGCCCCGGCGGGCAAAAAGCGGAAAAAGCAATAAAAACAAAAAAGATCCGGCTCTGGGCAGATGTCCCAAAACCGGATCTTATTTTTTTGAGCGAAAAAAGGAGCGGGGAAAAGCACCCCCTCGGGTGAAAAACATCCCCGCCCAAAGCGGCGGCGTTTGCCGCCTTACTCCATATAATCGGTCACCTGGATCGGCCGCCCGCCCCGGGTATAGACCCGCGGCACCCGCCGGCCGATGTCGCAGATGATCTCGTAGTTGACGGTGCCGCACTTTGCGGCGATGTCGTCCACCGAGTCGGCCGCCCCGCCGCCGAAGATGGTGGCCACATCCCCCTGACGCACCTTCGGGATATCGGTCACATCGACGATGATCTGGTCCATGCAGACCCGGCCGATCACCGGCGCGGGCCGCCCGTGGATCGAGACGACGCCGCAGTTGGACAGTGCCCGCTGATAACCGTCGGCATACCCGACCGAGAGGGTCGCCACCCGCATCTCCCGCTGCGCGGTGTACAGCCGCCCGTAGCTGACGTCATCCCCGGACCGCAGCTCCTTGACAAGGCTGACCACCGCCTTCAGCTCCAGCGCGCCGACCAGCTCATCACAGGTCACGTCGGCGCTGGGGCGGTAGCCGTAGAGGATGATCCCCGGCCGCACCAGATCCAGATGGAACTCGGGGTAGGCGAGGATGCCGGCCGAGTTGCAGCAGTGGCGCACCGCGAAGGTGACCCCCCGCGCCTCTAACCGGCGGATCGCCTCGCAGAACAGCGCATACTGGCGGCGGGTGTAGGCGACATCCTCCTCCTCGGCGGAGTCCGCCACCGCGAAGTGGGTGAAAATGCCGGTGTGCACAAGGCCGGGCAGCGACGTCGCCTCGCAGACTTCCTCCACCGCGCCGTCAAGGTCGTCCCGCACCGCAAAGCCGATGCGGCCCATGCCGGTGTCCAGCTTGATGTGTACCCGCACGCTCACCCCGGCGGCGGTTGCCGACGCAGACAGCTGGCGGGCGTATTCCAGCGAGTAGACGGTCTGGGTGATCGCGTTGCGGGCGAGCAGCACGGCCTTCTGCGGGCTGGTGTAGCCGAGGATTAAAATCGGCTTGGTCACCCCCGCCCGCCGCAGCCGCAGCGCCTCGACAAAGCCGGACACGGCGAACCGGTCGGCCCCGGCGGCCTCCAGCGTCGCGGCGGTCACCGCGTCCCCGTGGCCGTAGGCGTCGGCCTTGACCACCGCCATGATCTTGCTGCCGGGGGCCTTGCTGCGGATCACCGCGAGGTTCTGCTCGATCTTGTCAAGGTCCACCTCGGCCCAGCATCTCTTCTCAAATTCCATCATGGGAAAGCCTCTTTTCGGGTAGATTCAAACCCCAGTATAGCACAAAGCGCCGGCAAAAGGAACGCCAATTTTGCGCGCGGATAAAAGTTTTTGCACCGCGGGGAGAACGCGCCGCACCGCCTACTGTGCTCCGCCGGGGCGCTGCGCGCGGCGCAGCACCAGCTCCTGCACCGGGTGGCCGAACGCCTCCAGCAGCCGCCCCTCAAAAAAGCCCATGCGCCGGTAAAAGGCCCGCGCCGCCTGACCGGCGGGATCCCCTTCCCGGTAGGTGACCAGCGTGATGTCCCGCCCCGCCGGCATCCGGGAGAGCATCAGGCCGAACATCCCCCGCGCGAGCTGCCGCCGCCGGAAACGGGGGTCCACCGCCAGAAAGCACACCTCGCCCCGCTGCGCGCTGAACAGCAGCGCCCCTGCAATGCGGTCCCCCTCTGTCGCGCAGATGGCGGAGGACTGCGCGATAAACTGCAGCACCGCGGCCCGGTGCTGCGCCAGCGCCTGCGGGGTTTCAAGGCCGGGAAACTCCTCCCGGACCCGCTCGACGAGCGCCATCCAGCCGTCGATGTCCTTTTTGGCTGCAAATCGAATCTCCATGGTTCCCTCCTTGCTCTTTGCGGCGGGGCGGCGCAGCCGTCCCCCGCTTCGCGCGCGGCGCCTGCCCGCCTGCGCGGGCGGCAAACTGGTTGTTTCCTCCATGTCATTTGACAAAAATAGCCCCGCCCGCCTGTGCGGGCGGGCGGGCTTAGCCGTTTTTGGGCTTTTTGCGCAGCTTCAGGCAGATGCCCTGCCGCTCGGCCGCCGCCTGCAGCAGCGCCGCCGCGGCCTGTGCGCGGTCCTTTGCGGTCTGCCCATCCGGCGCTGCCCGGCTGCGAAGCGCGGCCATAACATCCCGCAGCTCCCCCAGTGGCAGCAGATAGACCGCGGTGCAAAACAGCGTTTTGCGCCGGCCGTCGTTGTACCCTGCGAGCAGCGCGTCCAGAATGGCCCGCTTTTCCTCCAGCTCGGCGAGATAGGCCTTTAACCCCATCCGCCGCGCCCGGGCGATGTCCCGCTGCCGGCTTTGGTGCGGCACAAAGGAGTCCCCGTCGTCAAAGCCGTCGTAGCGGGGGCAGGGGTACTGCGGGCACTGCCAGCAAAACGCGACGCCGCCCCGCTCCAGCGAGCAGCGGGTGATGGCGCAGCTCTGGTTGCCCGCCCCGCCGCCGCAGCCGGGGCAGTAGCCGTCCAGAGACATCCTGCACAGGCCGCAGTTCAGCCCGCAGAGGGAAAAGCGGGTCTCCTGCCGCAAAAACCCCTTCATGCCGATCCCTCCCATTCCCGGACCCGCGCGTACAGCTTGGTATCCCGCACGGTGCCGCCGACGCTCTGCTTACTGCTCAATCTCGTAGGGCCAGGTATTGATGCCGCCGAATTCGCGCACATCGGTGTAGCCCAGCTCCGCCAGCGCGGCGGCCGCGGTTTTGCTGCGGTTGCCGCTGCGGCAGTAGACCAGAACAGTGTCCTCCTTTGCGGGGATTACCGCGGCGGCGCTCTCCTCATCAATGGTCCCCACCGGCAGCAGCAGCGCGCCGGGGATGTGGCCGCCGTCATACTCCTCCTGCTCCCGCACGTCCAGCAGGATGACCTCCTGCGTGTCCATCAGCTCCTTGGCCTCCTCCTGCGAGATCTGCAGGTAAGTGCCGTCGGAACCGCCGCCGCAGCCGGCGAGCAGCACAAGGGAGCACAAAAGGGCGAGCATCCGTTTCATCTGAGCACCTCCAAAAGTTGATCGGCAAAGGCCCTGTGCCCCTGCTCGGTAAAGTGTACGCCGTCATAGGCGAGGGGGATGCCCCACTGCCCGGCGTCGGCAAACCGCGTCCCAAGCCGCCCGGCGACATCGCGGCAGAGCCGGCCGAACGCGCGGGAGGCATCGACGAGCGATTCATCCGGCACCCACGCGCCGCGGGCCAGCGGCGGCGGCGCGACCAGCAGCACCCGCGCCGGCGCGAGCGGCAGCGCGGCGGCGAACGTCTCCAGCCGCGCGGCGGCCTGTTGCGGGCTGCGCCCCTGCAGCAGGTCATTGGTGCCCAGCATCAGGATCATCAGGTCGGTGTCCGGCGGGATGTCGGGCGCGGACAGCGGGATCTCCCGCCCGTTCTCCCCAAAGTTTTGCACCGCCCAGCCGGTCTTGGCGGCGAGCCGCTCCACCCATCGATCCGCCGCCTTGTACCGCCCGCCCAGCGGCGAGCGGGGGTCAAAGCCGTAGGTGTTGGAGTCGCCGAAGCACAGCAGTTTCATCCCCAAAATCCCCCCATCGCAGAAAATCGGCAGAAGAACGGCCACACGCCCCAAACGACGCTCACCGGCGCAGCAGCCAGCCGATGCCGGCGGCGGTGCGCGCCGCCGGCTGGTCGTGGTGCCCGCCCGGATTCAGCACAAACGCGGTGTCGATCCCCGTCGCCTGATAAAAGGCGCGGATCTCCTCGGTGTCCCGCTGCACGCCGCGCAGCAGCGGGCTGCGGGTCTTGCCCTCCCGGTCGCCCAGTGAAAAATAGAGGCAGTCCGGCCGGCGCTTTGGCGCGTGGGCAAAGAGATATTCCTTAAATCCCGGAAACCAGAGCGACCCCGAGACGCTCGCCGCGCGGCAGAAGGCGTCGGTTTTGCAGAGCGCGTAGAGCGCGAAGAGGCCGGCCAGCGAGTAGCCGGCAATCCCGCGCCAGCGGCAGCGCGCGGGCAGCTGCCCCTCCACCGCGGGGAGGATCTCCTGTGTCAGCAGCCGCAGATAATCGTCCGCCCCGCCGGCAAAGGGCGCTGTGCCCCGGAATGCGGGCGGGCTGTCCCAGGGGGCCATCTCCCGCTCCCACGCAAGGCCGCTGACCGCCGCCAGCGTGAAGGGCGGGCAGCCGTCCGCCCGCGCCGCCGCAAAGACCCGCTCCCCCTCGTCACCGAAGGTGTTGAGATAGAGTACCGGCGCGCCCGGCTCCTCACTCAAAAAGACCGACACCGTCTTGCCGCCGACCGAAAAACGCCGCATCCGGATCCCTCGCTTTCTGTTCGCTCTGCCGGCGCATCCCGCGGGATTGCCCCGCCGCCCCGCCCTCTTTATACGCCAATCCAAAAGCCCCGCGGTTCGGCCGCGCACCGCCGCTTTTTTGCGCCGGAGCGCCCTTGCGGCCTATCCCCGCTGCTCGCCGCGCAGCAGGCCGGCCATCCGCGCCAGCGCCGTCCCCACCCCGTCGGCGCCCGCGCACCGGCTGGGCCGGCTGTTCACCGCGTGGTCCAGCAGCGGCTGGTCGGGGCGGCCGGGGTCAAGGCAGAGGTCCAGCGCCAGCACATCCTCCCACGCCCGGTTGAGGAAGGCCACCTCCCGCCGCCCGTGGGTGCGGGTCAGCGCGATCTGACCCGCCTGCGCGAGATAGCCCGCGATCTGCCCGGGGGCAAACCCCGCGGCGGAAAGGCTCTGGCAAAGCCCCTGCGAAAACAGCGCGGGGAGGTCCGCCCACAGGCGGGGCGGCGGGGCGTACCGCACAAACGCATAGCGGCTGTGGCAGTGGACGGCCAAGAGGCAGCTTTGCCCCCGCAGCCGGATGACGTGCAGGTCCCAGCAGAACAGCCGGTCCGGCTCGATGCCGCAAAGCGGCTTTTGCCGCACAAAGCGCTGCAGCGGAAAGGTCAGTCCCAGCTCCATCCCGTCACCTCACAAAAGGAAAAATGCGCCCTTTTCTCAAAGCCCGCGCCGCCCGGGCACTGCTTCTTCTGCCGCAGGGCCTGCGGGCCGCTCCTCCGCGCCGCAGGGGGGGATCGCCGCCCCGCCCGCCATTGATCCGGACCCGATGCCGCCGACGCGCCGTTTGCCGGCGGCGGGTCATGTGCACAGGGCCTTTAGTTTCTCTGTGTCCAGCAGGGTCACCATCCCGCGGGACAGCCGCACCATCCCCGCGCTCTGGAAGTCGCGCAGCGTACGGGTGATGACCTCCCGGTGGGAGCCGAGGTGGTTTGCGATGGCCTCGTGGGTGATCCGCGGCTCGCTGCTGCCCTCGATGGCGGCCTCCTGCAGCAGAAAGGCGGCGACCCGCTTGTCCATCCGCTTCCAGATGACCTGCTCCATCCGGGCGATGACCTCGGAAAAGCGGCTTGCCATCAGCTCGTTGGTGTAGTTTGCGACCGCGGCCGACTCGGCCATCAGGCTGCGGTAGACCGCCGGCGGGATGCGCCAGAGCTGGGTGTCCTTTTCGGCCTGAATCGTGACCTCAAACTGGATGCCGCGGATGATGCAGGACGCGGAAAAAAGGCAGAGGTCCCGCTCAAACAGCCGGTAGATGGTGACCTCCCGCCCCTCGTCGGAGAGGACATAGGCGCGCAGCTGCCCGGTGCGGACCAAAAAAAGCCCGGCGGAATCCATGCCCCCGTCGTGGAGGATGGTGCCCCGCGGCGCGGTCTGAAAGGACAGCGAGTCGAGAAGCCGGCGCTGCTGGCCGGCGTCGAGTTGGTCCCAGACGGGAAAATAATCCTGAAAGCTCATCTTGCCCTCCTCGTGGTGTTCCCAGTATAAGGGACGGGCGCGACGGCTGTCAACTGCGCGGGAGAGAAAAATGCGCCCGCCCCCGCCGGGGGCATCCCGGGCGAAAAAAAAGACCGCGCAGGGTGATTTTATCACAGACAGGGACAGCCCCCGTGGCGTATGCTGAAGCTGGGATAAAAATCACCGCGCCGCAGCAGGAGGCCCTCCTCCTGAAAGGGTGCGGCGGCAGGGATAAAAGGATGCGCCGCGCGCCGGGCCCGAAAGCGCTTTCGGACCCGGCGCTTTTTGTCCGCTATCGGTTGCGCTTTTTTCGCCGGTCTGATACGATAAAAGCCGATATAGCCCGAAAAGGACGGCGTATCGGCAGAGGAGGAGAAACGGATGAAGCTGGAACTGTGCCCGTTGGAAGAGGGTGACCTGCCCCACTACAAGGCGGAGATGCAGCGGGCCTTTCAGATCGGCGCCGCGGAGGGAGGCTGCCTCGCCGAGGGGGAGCTGGTGCTGCCGGAAGCCGATATCGATCGCTCGCTGCAGGCGAAGGGGGCGCTCGCCTACAAAGCGGTGGAGGACGGGCAGCTGGTCGGCGGGGCGGTCGTTGTGCTCGAGCCGGAAAAAGGGCTTGGCCATCTGGACCTGCTCTTTGTCAAGCACGGCGCGCAGAGCCGGGGCCTTGGCAGATGGATCTGGAACCAAATCGAAGCCCGGTATCCCGAGATCACCGTCTGGGAGACCTGCACCCCCTATTTTGAGCGGAGGAACATCCATTTTTATCTCAATGTCTGCGGCTTTCAGATCGTGGAGTATTTCCACGCGGGGCACAGGGATCCCAACGAGCCGGAGGGCGCCTATGATGGCGGCGGTTTTGGGATGTTCGCGTTTCGAAAAGAGCGGCGGTAAAAGGCGGCGATAAAAAGCGGGTGCGCGCCCCTGTTTTGGGGTGTGCACCCGCTTTTGTCACAGTTTCAGCCCCTGCACCCAATCCCGCAGCTGCGCTGCGTCGAGGCGGCCGGTGAGCAGCCGCCCGTTCAGGATCTTGGCGCCGGGGGCGCTTTTCTGCAGGCTGTCCGCCGACCGGCCCAGGCCGCTGC